>CALFPI010000159.1 GCA_937919035.1 uncultured Gemmatimonadaceae bacterium | reverse complement strand
CCCACACCCGCATGGGGTCGGGTCCGCGGGTGAACGCATCGCCCGTCAACAACAGTCGATCACGACCACCGCGAAAGAGGACGGCATCCAGGGCCTCCTCGAATTCGGCGGCACAGCCGTGGATGTCACCGATGAAGATCGTTCGTTCGTACGGCAAGCGTTGCTCCTCCTCAGGTGACCGCGTATCATAGCCATCGATGACCAACACGGCCAGAAACTCCGCACTCACCGCTCCGTCTGCATGCCACGTGATGGCTAAGCCATCCGGCTCGGTGTGTAATATCGACTGCGAATACTGCTTCTATCTTGAGAAGGAAAAGCTCTACCCGGACGCCAAGCGCGATTGGCGCATGAGCGACGAGGTGCTGGAGCGTTATGTCCGCCAATACATAGAAGCGCAGGATGTGCCGTCGGCCAGCTTCGCCTGGCAGGGGGGTGAGCCAACCCTCATGGGTGTCGATTTCTACCGCCGTGCTGTCGAGCTGCAAAAGCAGTACGCCAACGGCAAAGAGATCACCAACGCTTTTCAGACCAATGGCATTCTGCTGGATGATGAGTGGGGGGAGTTCCTCGCCGAAAACGACTTTCTTGTGGGTCTGTCCATCGACGGCCCGCGCGAGTTGCACGACCGCTACCGTGTAGACAAGGGGCAGAAGCCGACCTTCGACCGTGTTGTTGCCGGTCTCGAGATGTTGAAGAAGCACAAGGTCGAGTTCAACACACTCACGGTTCTGCAGAACCACAACGCCGACCATCCTCTTGAGGTCTATCACTTTCTCAAAGAGATCGGTTCCGGTTACATGCAGTTCATCCCCATCGTCGAGCGCCTGGCCGGTGATGAGCCTGTTGACGGTCTCGAGCTTGTGCATCCCGATTACGACGGTAAAGCAAAGGTCACTCGCTGGTCTGTGGCACCGGCGCAGTATGGTCGCTTCCTGTGTACGGTATTCGATGAATGGGTGCGGCAGGATGTGGGCAAGACTTTCGTGCAGATTTTCGATGTGTCCCTGGGCAGTTGGCTGGGGCAGGACGCAAGTCTGTGCATCTTTGCCGAGACCTGTGGCAGCGCCCTCATCATCGAGCACAATGGCGACCTCTACTCCTGTGATCATTTCGTCTATCCGGAACACAACCTTGGCAACGTCCGTGACCTGTCCATCCGCGAGATGGTTGCCAGTCCCGAGCAGCGCAAATTCGGCCAGGACAAGGCGGATCTTCTGCCCAGGTACTGCCGTGAGTGTGACTTCAAGACCGCCTGCAACGGCGGTTGCCCGAAGCACCGTTTTGAGCCCACGCCGCACGGCGAGCCGGGGCTGAATTATCTCTGCAAAGGCTACAAGATGTACTTCGGCCATATCGGCCCCTACATGGAGGTTATGGCCAATCTGTTGCGCCAACGGCAGCCGGCAGCAGGGGTGATGGACTGGGTGCGGGCACGTGATGAGGCGCGCGCCGCCGGGCCGGCGCCGGCGCCAGGACGCAATGACCCCTGCCCTTGTGGCAGCGGGCGTAAATTCAAGCGCTGCTGCGGGAACGCCGTGGCGGCGGATTTGTCAACCGACAGGGGACGGGTGCAATCGTGATCGACATTCAACTGCAAAGCGATGCCGGCAAGGCAGTGGTCACCATCGGCGGCAAACCTTTCACCGAATACGTCTACGGCCACTACATCTGTCGGCCATGCCTCTACCCCGTGCTGACACCTGACGGTCAGCGTCTGACGCGGGCCTATCCCTTCGAGGATGTGGCGGGTGAGAACCAGGACCACTTTCACCACCGCAGCATCTACACCGCCCATGGCCTGGTCAATGGTTTCAACCTGTGGGATGAGAACGTCAGCGGTCCCGGCCATGGGGCCATGCTGCAACGGGGTGAGCCTGCCGTCTGCGTCGACGATGGGGTCGCGCATATCGACGGCACTGTCGACTGGTATGGCCCGGGCGGCCAGCGGTTGCTGGAAGAGCATCGGCGGATCTCGATTCAGGCCGATGGGGATCTGCGTGTGATCGACCAGAGCAGTGAGCTTCGCGCGCTCTACGGGGACGTAACCTTCGGCGACACCAAAGAAGGCGGCATGTTTGCCATTCGTGTGCCGACGACGATGGATGCCAAGGACGCGGGCCGCATCGAAAACTCCGAGGGTGATGTCTACGACAGCGGTGAAGGCGAGGAGACCACCTGGGGCAAACGTGCCGCCTGGGTCGACTACTCCGGACCCGTCGCCGACGGGCAGCAGTGGGGGCACACTGTCATCGATCACGTGAGCAATCCGTGGCACCCCACCTACTGGCATGTACGCGGGTACGGCCTGTTCACAGCCAATCCCTTTGGCGTGCATGATTTTCTCAAGGACGAAACGCAGGACGGCAGTTGGACGATCTCGAAGGGTGATACGGCCAGCAGCCGCTTCCGCCTGATCATCCATCCGGGTCGGGGCATCGCCGGCAACTCACGCATCGCCGAACTCATCGAAGAATACCAGTCCTTTGGCGGCTAGCAGCGGGCATGGATGATCCCTACACAAGCCTCGCCAAATCGGTCCGTCAGGCATGTGTCGAGGCGGTGATCGAGGGTTTTACCGTGGCCGCCATGCGGGGCCTGTGTCACGAAGGTGCCGTGGAGGCGGCGGTGAGTGCCGTCAAGCAAGTTCCGCTTGAGGAACTGGTGGCGGATGTTGCTACCGCCGACGCCGGTAGGGTCAGCGAAGCAGCGTCATCCGCCGCGTGAACACGCCGTCATCGGTGCTGGCCCGGTAGAGGTAGTTTCCTGAAGACACGGCGCGGCGGGCATCATCGAGTCCGTCCCATACAACAGAGTTCTGCCCCGCTGGCAGGACGTCGTTGGCCAGCGTGCGGATCCGCTGCCCGGCGGCATTGAAAATCTCCAGGCGGACGGCGCCGCTCTGTACTCCCACGAACAGGGGAATCGTTGTTGCAGGATTGAATGGGTTCGGATAGTTCTGCCCCAGAGCAAAAGCGACTGGTACTGCGGACCCCGCCGTCACACCCAGGGTGGTCACATTGCCGGCGCGATCCACGACGCGCACCGCCAGCGGAACGTTGTCCGGCGCCAGATCTGTCAGACGGAATAGCCCTTCTTCCTCCTGCACAATCGTTCCCGGCAGGGGGCTGCCGCCGCTGATGATCTCCACACGGGCGATGCCGCTGCCTGCATCGCTGACCTGGATCCACCCATCTTCGTCTGCCGCTACGGCCGGCGCCGTATGGTCTGCCAGCAGGGCATACCTGCCGAGGCGATGCAGTTCAATTGTCACTGCCCCTGGCGTGACACGGCCCCCGACAAACTGCCAACGTTCCTCCCCTGAATCCCAGCGGTATGCCAGAGCATCTGCATCCGTCGTGCGCAGGGCCAACAGCGGAACCGACTGCAGGGCCCGGGTGGCATGCACACGATACGAGGGTCCCACGGGCTCCAGTTCGGTCGTCGGCACCCCTGCCTCGGGAAGTACCGCGACGACGGCGTCCCCATGGCCGGTGAAGGCATCGGGCGCCAGTTCGAGAGAGAAGTTTCCGGCGGCAATGGTCTTGCCCACGGCAACAGGTGCCGTACCAATGTGGATCTGACGCTCAGACCGGCTCAGCTGCCCGTCGAGCAGACTGAGGCCCAGAAATGACAGGGCGCCCTCCATGCCGGCCTGCAGTACGTGGGGGGCATGCCAGATGCCATCAGCAACACGGGTCAGCGGCAGATCGGTCCAGTTGCTGCCATGGGAGCGCAAGTGCGGCGCGGCGCCATCATCATTGAGGACGTAGAGGTCGAGGTATTCGGCGTGGATCGGATTCGGCACGATGGTAACGCGGAACCCGTCACGTTCATCGCCGGCTGAACCGTCTGCGGCCAACACCTGAACCAGGAGCTTGCCCGTGGCCTGGCTGCCGGCTTCATCACGGGCTGTGATGGTCACGATCTCGCCGCCAGCTTCGGCAAATCCGTCGCCTTGTAGCAGCAGGCGACCATTCAACCAGGTCAGTGTGAAGGCTCTTGTACCCGAGGCTTCCCAGACCAGGCTGGTGGGGTCAGGGCCGGTCGCCAGCAGGCTGGCAGGATCGAACGTCAACACGGAGTCGCCCTGTAAGACAGGGATTTCGACGAGATCCCGCAGTGACAGGGAGGCCAGGACAGCATCCACCTGGACGCCGAAGAGCGCCTCGGTGACGATGGCGCCCGCTGCATCCAGGGCGCGAATCGTAATGAGGGCGGGTCCCGTCCAGCCCTCCTCGGCCAGAACGGTGACGCGACGCGTGTCATTGTCCACCAGAACCTCAACATGCGCACTCGAGAGCGCCTCCCAGCGCACCAGGGATGGATCGCCGGACTCAACGTAAGCATCGAGCACGAGAGACTGGTCGAAGCCACCGGAACTCATGTGCAGCGTCGGCAACAGCGACAGCGACAACAGAATATCTGTTCCCGGATCTGTTGGTTCGACGGGATCAACAACAACTGGATTCGACGTGACCCGCACCAGGACCCGGGTCAACACCTCGTGGCCATCCGGGTCTACAGCCTGTAGATCGATGTCATAATCGCCAGCAGGAGAGTCAGCAGCGATCACGGTGAGGACATGGGAACTGGCGTCGATGCGCAGTTCCAGTCCGGCAGCCCCGAGCACCGACCAGGAGATCTGCTGGGGTTCATGATCCAGGTCAAAGAGGTAGTCGTCGAGGTCGATGGAGGCATTGACACCACCAGGTGGCAGGGTGACCGCCGGCAGTGGTGCCACGAGAGGGGCTCCCCCTGCCGGTGCACCGAAGATGAGCAGGTCGAAATAGGCTGACTCGCCACTGGGATCGAAGGCCAGAAAGCGGACCGATTCGGTGCCGGCAAAGCCGGCAGGCGCCTCGATGCGCACCGCACCTGTTGTGCTTACCTGAATCAACAGGTTCGTCTGGCCAACGACAGACCACGTCAGGTCCGCTACGGGATCGTCCGGGTCGGTGACAAACTCCCTCAAGTCGAGGACACTCGCCTCACCAGCAGCCACACCAAGACGTTGGGGGGCACCGGTGATCGCCGGTGCCAGTGAGGCGACGACGGTGACGGTGAGAGGGGCCGTTGCAGATGCGCCGAGGGCATCGGTGATCGTCAGTTGAATGACTTCGCTACCCATCCAGTCGTCTGGTGCCGATATGACGAGGCGACCGCCTCTTCTGGCGATACGGGCGTGTTCGGCGCCGGTCCAGGACAGGTCGATATCCGTCAGGGCATCATCTGCGTCCACAAAGAGAGCGGCCACGGCCAGGCTTGAGTCCACCTTGCCCCGCGTGATCCGCAGGTTCGGTGCATACAGCGAAATCGGCACGTCGTTGACGGACGTGACGTTGACGTTCAGCGACGTGGAATCGGTAAAACCGAATCGATCCATGGCTGTCAGCGTCACCAGGCTGTTCCCATGCCAGTTGGCCTGCGGCTCAAGGATCAGTTCGTGCGGCGGGCCCTCGATACGGGCGCCAAGAACAGCGGGTGCCGAGAGTGTCCACGTCAGCTGCGCGTCCGGGGCATCGGGATCTTCCGCCAGATCGTCCAGTGACAGGCGCAGCACGCTGTCCTCGGCAAAATCAAGAGGCTCAGCAACGGCAGTGAGTACCGGTCCGGCATTGACGAAGAGATCGATCACTGCGGACGCAGTCTGCCCGTCGGGATTCACGGCCCGAAGAGTCAGTTGCTCCCACAGGGAGCGGTCCGCTGGTGCGACGACGACGAGGTGCCGGGTGACCGGGTCGATGTGTACGTCTACGGCATCCGTCGCGTCCACATGCCACGATATCTCCTTCGGGGCGTACAACGGGTCGAACAGCATCTGGTCCAGAGCGTAGGAAGTGCTGTCTACCTGGCCGCGGGAGAGGACGATCTTCGCCGGAAGACCGTCAATGCTGATGCCGTGCACATCGATGGTGAGAGGGGTGATGAAGCGGAAGGACTCGTGCGTGCCATCAGGCATGAAGTAGCGGGTCTCGCGGATGCCGCTTTCATCGATACGGACCGTCGAGCCGGCTGCCGGAGCCAGGGCTCGCAGGTGGAAGGAGGCGGCTGGTCCGGAACCGGTGTCGGCGGCGCGAACCACACTGTAGTCGAGTTGCTCCCCATTGGGAGAAGCGGCAGGATCGGCAGGATCCAGCAAAGCGTTGCGGAAGATCTCACCGTTGCTGAAGAAGCCACCAGGGGCAAAGGGCTGAAATCCGGAGGCGACCGGATCCTGATCCTGTTCAACGAGTTCGAATACCTCCCCGTCATAACTGAGGAACACGGCGGCACCGGAGAGCGTCGAGCTCTCGGAGTCGACCCAGACATCGACATCGATGATATCACCGACGAGCGCCGTTGTCGCGGACGTATCCGTGCCGCGCACGCGCAGTTCGAGTCGCGCTGCCAGCAGGGGATCGGGCAGGGCCATGATGCACAGGAGAACCGCCGGCACCGAGGCCGACAGAAAGGCTCTGAATCTTCGCATGGTACGGGTGCCGTATGCAGGAGTCACTGCAGAGATCTCACGGCAGCGGGCGCAAGATCCGTACCACGGCCTGTCCATCAGTGCCGAGACGGCTGGGAGTCGACAGGCCCCCCCCTTCCTTCCCACGCAGGAAGGGCCGCAGGGAAAAAAATTCCATCGCGCTGAATCCGTCCGGAGGTTTGCCCGCCTTCATGGGCTGAATCTGGTACTGGCACTGATGTTGCTCAAATACCCACGGGAAACTCAGAGCGGCAGCGCATGAGGCGCTGCCAGGCCCCCCGCAAGGATGAGCGTGGTGGAATTCCAGAGCCTGCACCGACCAGATGTCGAAAGCACCCGGCGCCCCCCGCGCCATCGGGGCTCGTACGTCTGGTTCGCCCTGTGCGCGCTGGTCGCCACATCGGCGCAAGGCTCCCTGCCGATTTTTGAGAACCGCACCCCGACAGGCTTCTCGCCCCAGGACAGCACAACACGCCAGGACTTCGTTGAGGGTAGCGATGTCACGGTGCGTGTCGACCTGAACCAGGCGGTGACCCCCACATATCCCGTCATCGGCCACTTCCACAATCTGGAACGGGCCGAGATTTTGGATGCTATTTCGGTGGATGCGAGTCAGGTCGACGTCGCCCTCGCCCCCGGAGGGATCGTACACGTTGCCTGGATTGCACAGGAACAACAGCTGACGATGGCGACGCCCATCTATTACGTGAAGTACGCCCGTAGCAACGATGACGGTGCCACGTTCTCGGCGCCGGTAAGTGTATCCGGCAGCCTGCGCTTTGATCTGGTCACGGCAGATGGCAACGGCGCCAGCTTTTCGACTCTGGACCTCGAGGTCGACAGCCGCGGGAATCCTCGTGTCATCTACGCGATGAATCACTCGCCGGACGGAAAAACGGCCAGGTTCTCCGGCAACCCGGACAACATCTACCTCAACTATTCAGAAACCGGCGGCGCCAGCTGGCTCCCCGGGAACCGTGCGATTCTGGTCAACGATACACTCACGGTGGGCAATATCGAGGGCCGTACGACGGCGTTCCCGAGGATGGCGATCGACGACCGGGACAACATCTTCGTCACCTATGTACGCGGTGCAAGTCGGGGTGGTGGCGCGGGTACCGACGATATCATGATGGCACGCGTCAACAAGTCTTCGAGCCCCTTTTCCATGCAGGCTGTGGGGGCGACGGGCACGGTGGGCAGTACCGGGGGCGTGCGCATTACGCCCGACGCTGACCGACAGACGGGTCCGGACCTGGCCGTAGGGCGGGGGGATGTGTTGCACGTGCTCTACTTCCACGAGGAGGCGGTCGCCGCCAACTCCAACATCGAGCACAAGACGATGCTCGCCGACGACTGGGATGATGTCAGCGGCTTCGGCTGGGAGGCTGGCCTCCACGGGGCAGATGTTGATGTCTTCGATCCGAGCCCCGTGACGAACGCTGCACTGAATGCGGTGGCGACCTTTGTCTTTCCCACCGTTGTTGTGGACACCGTGAGTTCCCCGGACAGAGTGTATGCGTTGTACAAGTTTGCCGACCCGACCCTCGAGTCGGTCTTCTACAATCGATACATCTACGATCACGCCGTCGGCAATGGCGCCGGGTGGAACACGGCGACGGCCCAGGCAGTGTGGAGCACAGCGTCGAGCGCGGTATTCGCCAGCGGCGCGAACAAGTACAACATCGAACTCGACTGGACCGTGGTGGACCGCGTCAGTGCCGTCGTTGATGACCGACGCACGGACAGAGGTGAACTGCATATCGCCTTCTCCGGTGGCTACAGCTACAACACCGCTGGTGTCGTGGGTGAGCACGACATCTACTACGGTTTCTTTAACGGTCAATCGTGGACTTTGCCAGAGAAAGTGGCCGACGATGACGCCGGCACAAACGACGGCGTCGCCGCTACGGACGTGTTTCTCAGCGGCCCTGCTCTGGCCCACCGCCCGGGGGAGAGTAACGTCTACCTCGCCTTCACGGGCGGCAACGCCGAGGGCCACGGGGTCCAGGGCATCAACAACGCCGCCAACCACCCGTACTTCAAAGTCCTCGGTCGTGCGGTAACGTCAGAGGACGAATCGCATCCTGTCGGGGGCTATCAGTACGACCTGAGCTACACGCCGGTGAATCCCCACAACGCGACGGCCGCCGTCGACAGCAATGCCGTCTATGTCCACGTGGCGGACAACCTCACGGGTGAGGGCCTGGGTGCGACAGGCAAGCAGGGGGACGGCTTTCTTGCCGGCGACTGGGAGAATGTTGGTACGAGTCTCCAGGATCAGGACAAGTACTTCGAGGGACGCATCAACGAAGACGCCGCTTCCGATCATGAGTGGGGAGACGACAACGACAAGATCGGCCTGCTGGTCAAGTTGAACGTGCTCGGGTCGGACTCGGTGACGAACATGCAGATCGTGACAGCGAGCGCTGCCGCCGATGGGGGGGCGCTGCACGCACAGTGGCGGTGAACCTGACACCCCCGGTGTCGCTCGCCATTGGCGACTTCTTCCTGCTGGGTGCCAGGATCGACATTGTCGACGCCAATACGGCACCTACCGTGTCGCTGTCACAGCCCGATGGTGTCGCCGATACGGCCAACACCTCCTACCCGATTCGTTACAGCCTGGCAGATCCCGATGACGATCTCGTCGCCAGCGGCCTCCAGGCAGCGCTCTATTTCGCCGAGAGTGGCGGTCTGAGCACGGTGCAGGACATCCGCATTTTCGGCACGCTGATCGCCGACGAGAACGACATCCTCAACGCTGCCGGGACCACGGATTTCACCGAGGGTAACAACCAGACCTATTCCTGGGATGACCCCCCGACGGCCCTGAAGAACCTGCTCTTTGCCAGCATCCTGCAGGTGCCGAGCGCCGAGTACTACATCTATCTGGTCGCCGACGACGGGGAGAATCCGCCGGTCTTCGTGCGTAGCCCCGGTACTTTGGTGGTACGACACAAGCCCCTGGTCCTTTATCTCGACCCCGCGGATCGTGAAACTGTCGACAGCGGTGTACGTTCCGGCAGCAATGCCAATCCGTACGATCTCGACTTTGCTGTACGCGACTACGACAATCAGGGCTCCAGTCAGGTGGCCCTGTTCTATTCAGCTGTCAGCGGCCTGACATCGGTGTCGGCGAGTGGTACCTATCCGAACCAGAGCTTCGCCCTTGGCAAAAGTGTCGCCGGCGCCCGGGCGATTTTCATAGAGCGCTCCGACACGCTGACCAGTGCCGACCACCAGTTCAGCTGGGACACGACGGACTCCGTGTTCGTCGCCCCGGACTCTGCCGCCGTCGTGGCAGGCAACTACTACCTCTACATCGTCGTCAGCGATTCCATCGACGTCGTTGTGGGCCAGAGTGCTGCCCAACTCACCGTCCGCCACGCGCCCTCCTTCGTGTTCTACGAGCCACCCAAGGACACGCACCGACGGATCAACTCCGGCAGCCAGCCGGTCTACACGATCCAATGGCAGAAGGGACCGGGCGATGCGGACTTCGACGATGACGCCGAGATCGACTTCTACTACACCACCGACAACCCCGTGAACATCAACTACGAAGAAGTCCCCGATTCTCTGTTGAAGGACAGCGATACGCGGACCCTCGCTGTGGGAAGAGCCGAAGATGGTGGTGGCGGGCTCGATATGTACGGGTGGAATCTGCGCCATGCACCAGAGGACGTGCCAGCCGACGGCAGCAAGGTCTGGCTCTACGCGGTGATCAGCGACGACGCGGGGAACAAGAGCGAAGTCCTCGGTGGTTCATTGACGGTGTCACACACGCCCTTCATCAACCTGCTGACGAGTGACCTTGACGACCTGACGAGCTTCAACAAAAACGATGTGCTGCGCATTGCCTGGGATGACTACATGGTGGACGACGGCGTCGGCACAGACGACGCCTACATCCGCGTCTATGCGGCGGAGAATCCGTCGAACTTCGTTACCGTAGCCGAGATCGATGCCGCTGTTGACGGTGCGACCACGTTTCTAATCAACAGCACCGACGGCAGTTCGGCAGGCACCATCACTCAAGTGCGCGAGAGCGACAGCGATTTCCTCGACTGGAATACGAAACTCTTTGGCAGCGCATCGACGGACTACGACATCTATGTCGCCATCAGCAAAGATGAGACTTTCATCAATCTCGACGAGGGTGGTATCCAGCTGAGCAAGAGTTCCTCCCCCTTGACCGTCGGCGGTGGTGGCTCCACGCCGCACATCAGTGTGAGTCCCACGGACATGGCCATCGCCATCGGTGACACGGTCACTTTCGACGTGATGGTGCAACACCCGAATCCGATCAACCTGGTGCAGATCGTGTTGACGATCAACAGCACCGACTTTGGTGTGATCGATCAGGATCCCGCGGCAGGCAGCTTCAAGCCTTTCATCGACCTTGGCAATCTGTTTCCGTCCACGTCGGCCATCGAAAACCAGTTTGTCGCCGACGGCAATCAATTGCGCTTTGCCAAGTCGACCTTCTCCGGCCAGGTGGTGGGTACCACAACCGAGCCGGAGTCTCTGGCACGGTTCCAGCTCGTGGGGCTTGCAACTCTCGCAGCCACACCCTCCCTGGTCTTCGCCAGCGGTCCAACCGGCACCGTCCTCGGTCTGGTCGGCAACAGCGATCCGCTGCACACGGGTCTCGGTCTGACCGCGCCGCCGCCGGAATTGATTCGTCAGGCCCGCGGTCAGATCGTCGCCACTGTCGAACTCGAGGGCCGCACAGTGCCACCCGCAACAGGTGATCACACGACCCTGCTGGACATCCATCTGCGCCTGCCCGGCAGCACAGAGGACATCCTGGGTGCCTTCAGGGATGACAACGACGACGATCTGGCTACGAGCGACACCCTCGAAGTACAGACCAACGCGACCGGCCAACTCACTCTGGTCAGCGTACCTGCCGGTCGCTATGTGCTCACGGTGAAAGACACGAGCCACGTAAGCGGCCGCACGGATACAGTCATCGTTCGCAATGGTGAGACGGTGACCATCAGTGCGGCGAACAGCAACGGCTTCTTCGGCTCCGATTTGCGTGGTGATCCGACGGCTTTGCTGCCCTCGAGCGGGCGTGAACTGATTGCCGGCGACGTGAGTGAGGACAACGAGATCAACGAGGATGATGTCAACCTGATTATCGCTGCCTGGGGCACGAACAACACGGTGCCCAGTTTTCGCCAGGCGGACATCAACAACGACGATATCGTCGGGGCAGCGGACCTGACCGTGACGACATCGAACTTCGGCAACAGTCAGGGCTTCGGGGCGCCGCCGGTCTACAAGAAGGGGAGTGCCGCGGCGTCGGGTCATCCGGGGACCCGCAACGACCGCGCGGCATTCGAACTGCGACCCATCACCGTGCGTTCCGGCCGGGCAATGGCTCCGGGTGAGGTGATCGGTGTCGAGGTCTTCGGCCGTGACCTGGCCGACCTGGCGGGCTACGAATTCCGCATCGACCTGGATGAGACACGTCTGCGGCCCCTGGTCGACCGTGCCGCCAAGGGGGATGTGTTCGCCGGCAACCCGTACGGCTCCGTCTTCGATGTGCAGCACGAAGAGGGCAGCCTGCGAATCCTCAGTTCGCGCATTGGCAAGCAGTGGTCCGCCGGTGGTGAGGGCTCGCTGGCAAAGCTGTGGTTCGAGGTAATCGATACCGGCGCCGAGGAGAGTCTGACCCTGGGTGACGGCGTGTTGCTCAATACCCGCTACCAACCCGACCACATGGCCTGGAGCAACTCGCTGTTCGACATACTCCTGCCACAGCAGGCGGCCCTCGATGTGAACTACCCGAATCCATTCAACCCGTCGACGGTGATACCTTTTGCGCTGCCCGGCGCCGCGTCCGATGTGCAACTGCAGATCTACAATCTGCTGGGTCAACGTGTCCGCAGCCTGCTGTCGGGCCCGATGGCACCCGGGTTTCATACGATCCTCTGGAACGGTCGGGATGACGCTGGCCGCCAGGTCGCAGCGGGGCTCTACATCTCAGAACTGCGCACGCCGGAGTTCCGTCAGACGCGCAAGATGACACTCGTCAAGTGAACGTCCCGTGCTGCGTCTGACGACATGGACACTGGCGGCCCTGCTCGCGGCGGTCAGCCTCGCCGGGGCAGCAGCTCCCGTTTTCGAGAATCGCACCCCCGTCGGCTTCAATCCCGCTGACAGCACGGTCGTGCAGAATTTTGTCTCCGGCAATGATCTGTCCATCCGCGTGGATCTGAATCAGGCAGCGACAAACGACTATCCGGTGATCGGCAACTTTCATGCGGTGGAGCGCAGCAAGCAACTGAGTTCCACCGATACCGATGGTCTGCAGATCGATATCGCCATCATCGACGTGGCACCCTTTAGTACGAGCGACAATATCCCCACACCGGGCGTGACCCAACTCGTGTCCACCGTACCCGAGATCCACATGGCGTGGATCGAGCAGTCCGTGTCGACGATTGGCGTGGCACCCCGGCCATTTACCGCTGGCACGACCGCGGCATACGAAGTCTTCTACGCCAATTCCAGTGATGGTGGCGCCTCTTTCAGTACGCCTGTGAGCGTGTCCAATGGCCTCAGCTACTACCTGATTACCGCGGATGGAGCCGGCACGGCTTTCTCGACGCTGGATCTCGAGGTCGACAGTGGCGGCAATCCGCGCGTCGTCTATGCCTTCGTGACAACGGCAGATCACACGCATGACAGCAACGTATACTTCGGCTATTCCGTCGACGGTGGCACGACCTGGCAGCCGCCGCTGATCCTCAACGATCGGACGACCGTCGGCAACACAGAAGGCCGGCGGGCCGCGTTCCCACGTATGGCCATCGACGACCGCGATCGGATCTTCGTCAGCTATGTTCGTGGCACGACGCTGACAGCCTCCACCGACGACATCATGTTGAGCAAAGTCGACCACAATGTCGATCCATTTGCACCGGTGCCGATCGGCTCCCTCGGCACGGTCGGCTCATCAGGTGGAATACGGCTGACGGACGATGCCCAACGACATACCGGCCCCGACCTCGCCGTCGGTGATGACGATGCACTACACGTTGTCTATTTCAACGACGATCTGGATCGTATCGAACACAAGCGACTGTCGACGGATACGACCTGGGTAGACGCAAGTGCCGCCGGCTGGGATCAGAACAGCAACGGCGCCGTTGTTGCCACCTTCGACAATGAAGTCACCAACCCAGTATTGAACCGGGCAGCAACGTTCTATTTCCCCACGGTCGCCATCGACCGTCAACACCTGCCCGACCGGATCTATTCGGTCTACAAATTTGGGGCGGCGCCGGCCGTCGAAGGCATCGGCTACAATCGATACGATGACGACGGCAGCACGGGTCCCAACGCCACCTGGGGGACAGCCCAGGCTGCCTGGAGCACGGGGGCGACACCCTTGTTCACCGATGCCGGTGTCAGTGATAGCTATGAGATCGAACTCGACTGGACGATCACGGAGCGCGTCGCGGCTGTTGTCGACGACCGTCTGGACGATCGTGGCGACCTGCACATCGCCTTTACAGCTGGCCACAGCACCGGTGGAGAACACGACGTCTACTTCGCGACATACAACGGCACGACCTGGACGTTGCCTGAGAAGGTCGCCGATGACGATTCGGATGGTGCCGGAATTGAGGACGGCATCGCTGCCACTGACACCTATTTGCTGAGTCCGGCACTGGCGACACATCGTGACTTCGAGAGCCTGTTCCTTGCGTTCGGCGCAGGCACTGCGGAAGGTTTTGGCGTCAGGGGTGTCAGTGATGTCAACCAGCACCCCTACTTCAAGGTCCTGGGGCGGGCCAGCACCTGGGAGGACGAATCCGTTCCTGTGGGAGCCTACGAATACACCCTGAGCTACACCCCGATCAACCCCCAGGTGCCCGGCGTCGCGCTGGCGAACCGCGCCGTTTTTGTGCACGCTGCCGATCCGATCGATGGCAGTGGCCTCGGCGCCGGCGGCTCGACGAGTGATGGTTTCCTTGCCGGCACATGGGAGCGCGTTGGTACGAGCTTGCAGGACACGCAGAAGCGTTTTGAGGGCCGCGTCGACGAGAGTCCCGGGGACAGTCGCGAGTGGGGAGACGAGGATGACAAGGTGGGCCTGTTGGTCAAGCTCAACGTCCTGGGATCCAACTCCGCGTCGAACCTGCAGGTGATCGTCAACAGCTCGGCGGCGGCACGGTCCGTTGCTGTGGGCACGTTTCAGTCCGGGCTTGCGGGGGCCTTCTTTGCACTCGGCGCCGACATCGACATCGTTGCCGCCAATACGGCTCCGGCGGTGGCCATCATCGATCCCGACGGCGTCGGCGATGCGGCGAACACGTCGTACACGATCCGCTATGACCTGACGGATGCGGACGATGATCTGACGGGTTCCCTGAATGCCGCCTTCTATGCATATCCCGTAGGAGGTCTGAAGAGCGTCCAGGACATCCGCATTTTCGGCACCTTGATCGCCGACGAGAACGACGTGAGTGCGCGCAATCCCGCCGGCACAAACGATCTCACCGAGGGCAGCAACCAGACCTACACGTGGGACGCCCCACCGGTGGCCCTGCAGACCGGCGCCCTGTTCGCGTCGATCCTGAAAGTGCGCTCCGGCAGTTACTTCATATACCTGGTCGCCGAAGACGGTGACAACCCGCCCGTGTTTGCCGTCAGCCCCGGACCGATCACGTTGACCCATGCCCCCATCGTGCAGAGCATCGATCCGATCATCGCTGAGACGGTGGATACAGGGGTGCGAACGGGTGCCAGTGCCAATCCTTACGATCTCGACTTCGCAGTTGTCGACTACGACAGCGAGGCACGCATCCAGTTGTTCTATGCCGCTGTCACCGGCCTTACTTCAGTGTCGGCGTCAGGCTCCTACCCGAATCAGACGTTCGTCCTTGGCAAGAGCCTAGCAGGCACACGCGGGACGGCGATCACAGCGTCAGCAAACCTGACGCAGACCGACCGTGAGTACTCATGGGATGTGACGAACCCGATCATTTCCCAGGGGGCCTACTATCTCTATGCGGTTGCCTCCGACGGGCAGAACGTAGCCGTTGGCAACAGCACCCAGGCTCTGCAGGTCAAGCATACGCCGAGCCTGACGTTCTACGAGCCGGCGCGCAATACGCAACGGAAGATCGACAGCGGCTCCCAGCCGGTCTACACGATCCAGTGGCAGAAGGGGCGCGGCGACGAGGATCTCGACGACGACGCCAGCATCGCCCTCTATTTCACCGCAGTCGACCCGGCGGTGACCAACTACACCGGCGCCGACGCCACGGCCCTGACAAATCCGGGTGACGGAAACGCGCAGCTCATCGTCGGTGGTCTCAGCGAGGACGCTGACGGCGCCGCTGACATGTACGTCTGGGACTTCCGTACGTCAGCGACGGTGCCCGTAAGCGCTACGCGCGTGTGGCTGTATGCGGTGTTGGCCGATGTGTCAGCAAATGTGAACGTCGTACTGGGCGGTTCGCTGCTGATCACACACGCGCCGCACATCTTTCTCAAGACGGGGACGCCGGAGATCAACCAGGGGGACATCGTTCGCCTTGCATGGGACGATTACATGGTGGACGATGGGGCTGGAACGGACGACGCCTACATCCGCCTGTACGCCTCACGTACCTCGGGCGCCAAGACGTTGGCTGGTCTCGAAGCCGACGTCATCGGCGCCGGTGGTGGTGGCACCTTCATCATCAACAGCGACGACGGCAGGGCGACGGGGGGGATCACCACGATCCGGGAGTCAGGCAGCAATTCCTTCTCGTGGGATACGTCGACGTCAAGCTTCGCCCTACCCGAGGGCAGCTACTCGATCTACGCGGCCATCGGTGCCGATGGCACATTTGGCAACAATCCCGCAGGTAAGGTCAGCGAGGGGCCCAACAGGCTGAATGTCAAGTCGCCGACGGGGACGTCGCCGCACATGTTGCTGAGCCCCAATCGGATGCGTGCCAGTCCAGGTGACACACTGACCCTCGATGTCTACGTGCAGAGCGACGGTGGCACGGCAACGGCGTTGACGGCGGCGCTGAACCTTGGCAGCGGCTTGACCGTGGTGTCGCCCACCAATCCCTTCACCGATTCCGGTCTGATTTTCGCTGGTGGCACGGTGCTGGAAGACACGACCATCGGGACGCAGGTGCGCTTCTCCAAGACGGGAACGGCGCAAAGCATCGGTAGTGCTGACGCACCGGTGGCGCTGGCCAGCTTCCAGGTCGTCGTCGGCGGCGGTGCCACGACGGCAGAGATCGGCGTGGATGCCACGGAGGCGGCGATCAGTATTTCCGGACGTTCCGTACCACTGCGCGGGACAACGGGCATGTCAACGAAAACCGCCAGCATTCAGCGGGTTGCCCGCGGCCGCCTGACGGCGACGGTCATGCTCGAGGGCCGGGCGCCGCCACTGGGCAACGGCAATCACGCAAGTCTGCTCGACGTCCATCTGCGCGTCCCCGGCAGCACGATCGATATCACAGACTCGTTCTACATGCTTGCCAACGACGATCGGCCGGCCTCCTCTGACACCGTTGAGGTGCAGACAGTGGCCAGCGGCGAGTTGACTCTCGTCAGCATTCCCGCAGGACGCTACGTGCTGACCGTGAAGGACAGCAGCCACATCAGTGGCCGTACCGATACGTTGACGATCCGCAATGGTGAAACGATCAACCTGACGCCATCGCAGGGACTGTTCGCTTCCGACGCCCGTGGCGACGTCTCATTCCTGCTGGGACAGAACGGGCGCCTGCTCAAAGGCGGCGATGCATCGGGTGACAACGAGATCGACGAGGACGACATCAATGTTATCGATGCGGCGTGGGGTGTGGATCCCCTCAAACCACGCTTCGCCTGGGCAGATCTCAACAACGACGGTCGAGTTGGCGTGGAGGACCTCGCAGCGGCGATCTCCAACGTCGGCAACAGCTCGGGTCTTGGTGCGCCACCGGTCTACAAGCGTGCCGATCCGCGGCAGCTGACTGTGCCGGCGGCAGCGACGGGCGGTCTGTTGCTCGCGGGGGACCCGTCCCAGCAGTGGCTCGCAGGTCACGAGGTGACCCTCACGTTCTGGGTAGCCGATGCCGCCGACCTGGCGGCGTACGAGCTTGTTGTGCCCATCGATCCAGCCGAGGCGGAGTTGCTGACGGACACCGAAGTGTCAGTCGTGGGGCAGGTCTTCGCGTACAACCCGGCGGGGCTGTACCGTCGGTCGGAGCACCGGGATGGGCAGTTGGCAGTCGTGGCAGCACGTCGTGGTCAGAGCTGGACGGCAACGGGCGCCGCAACGCTGGCGACGGTGCAACTGCGCCTCGGGGCGGATGGCTTTCCGGCGTCGCTGACCGGCACCCGTGTCAGGCTGCTTGCGTCAGACTACACGGCGCGGGACCTGGTCCTGGACAGTGTCGCCTCACAGGTGGCGGCGCCGAGAGACTTCGCCCTGGGAGCCAACTTCCCGAACCCCTTCAATCCGAGTACGACAAT
>CALFPI010000158.1 GCA_937919035.1 uncultured Gemmatimonadaceae bacterium | reverse complement strand
GCGCAACTCGTGATCCAGGGCTGCTACTACCTCGTCGATTCCTTGCGACGTGATCCCCTGACCCTGGCCGTGATCACCACCGTCGCTGTCCATGCCATCTGGCGCTCGCCGAAGCTGCGGCCTCTGGCTGCAGGCATGGTGGTCTATCTGCTCTATGTCGTGGTTGTTGGCGGCGACTTCATGAGTGGTCGCCTGCTGACACCCGTACTCTTCCTGGCGGTGCTGCTGCTGGCGACAGACACGGTCCTGAGCCGGCCGTTTCGACGCCGGGCTGCGATTGCGTCGCTGCTCGCGGGTAATGCACTGGTGTATCTGTTGCTGAGCGATGGCGGCTGGTTCCACGGAATCGCCGATGAACGTTCGTTTTACTTTCCCCACACCGGGCTGACACGGGCGCTGTCCGGGGATCGCGGGCCCGACCATCCGTGGGTCGACAAGGGACGGGCCTGCCACGCAGCCATCGGCAGGGGCAGCATAACACCTACGGTCTTCAGCGACGGTTCGACCCTGCAGGTTCGCGCCGGCAACCGCGGCGGGTTGGGGATCGAAAGAAACGTTGGCATGTTGGGATACTTTGCCGGTCCCGCGGTGCACATCGTCGATGTTCTGGCGCTGACGGATCCCTTGCTGGCAAGGTTGCCGGCATATGAGGACAGCAGCTGGCGTGTCGGCCACTATCAGCGCATCCTGCCGGCAGGCTATATCAAGACACTGCTGACGGATGAGAACCACTTTGGTGACGAGAATGTTGCCCACCTGTACTCGGCCCTTCGGCAACGAACGCAGGGCGAGATCTTCTCCTGGTCACGGTCACGACAGGTTGTGGCGACCGCATTGGGCATCGACACACAGCCCATCGAGTTCGAGTCCTATCGTCGGCCAACGACGTTGGCACGGGCACGAAGTTCGGCAGAGGCGAAGCCCATGAGTGTCGGACGGCAGATCAACTATGCAGCGGACCTACTCGAAAATGGTCAGCAGGAGGAAGCGCTTCGGCGCCTGGACTGGGCTTCAAGGATGAGCCGGAATGACTGGCAGTATCAGTTCGTGATTGCCAACTATTACGCCAACTATGGTTTTGAGCAGCAGGCTCGAGCGATGTATCAACACACGCTGCGACAAGGCGACCCATGGGTCAAGACAGCAGAGGCGGCAGATGATCCTGCGGCGGCAAGCAGCATTCGCCTGATGCTTGGCGTCGCCCGCACCTACCTGCGAGAGGGCGACGCCGACGCAGTCCCGGTTCGGCAGCCACCGGGTCCAGCACTTCAGTAATCCGCCACAGAGCCATCCGGCAGCCGGTTGTCCGGCCAATCGAACTTCTGATCCTCCCGTTGCCCGACTTCGCGAGCCAGGGCCTCATCCATCTCGACACCAAGACCCGGGCCCTCCGGCAGGTTCACGTAGCCCTCATCATCCATGGTCCACGTCTTGTTGGCGACACCCTCTGCCATCTGCTGGGTATACCCTTCGTGAATGAGAAAGAAGGGCACGGAGGCGGCAACGTGCAGGCTCGCCGTCAGTCCCAGGTAGGACATGGTGCAGTGCGGTGCGATGGGCACGTGATTGGCCTCGGCCAGGGTGGCAACCTTCTTCATCTGCGTGATGCCACCACCGTGGCCACAATCCGGCTGCAGAATATCAATCACCTGGGCCTCAAGGATTTCACGCACCTCCCAGATGGTCCGATCACGTTCACCTGTTGCCAGTGGCGTCGGGATCGCTTCACGGACACGGCGCATGACGTCAATGTTACCCGGTACCCAGCCTTCTTCGAAGAACAGGAGATCGTCCGATTTCAGGTAGCTGCCCAACTGCCGTACGAGAGGCGGGGGCAGCATGGAATGGGCATCAAACATGACCGCGCCGTCAGAACCGACCTTGCTGCGGGCGGCACCGATGCGGCCGAGGATCGCCGCCACTGCATCCGGCGTCCCGGCGTGCGGGTGCGCCCCACCGGGACTGACCTTGATCGCCTTCGGGCTGGGGTACATCCATACTTTGTCACGGCATGGCCCCCCGAGGAGGCGATACACAGGGACGCCATAGAGTTTTCCCGTGATATCCCACAACGCCATGTCGATGGCGGAGATCGTGTGCATCATCAGGCCGCCGTTGCGCAGGTTGCGGTGTGAGCGGAACAGGCGCTGCCACAGATGCTCGATACGCGTGGGGTTTTCGCCGACAACGATTTCAGCGAGGGATTCGGCCAGCGCGCAGGCAACGGGGGTCACCATGTTGTTGATTTCGCCCCAGCCGGTGATACCCTCGCTGGTCTCCAATTTCACGTAACCCTTGCGTCCCGCGGGGATCGCGGTGAGACGGGTGACGCGGATGCTGGCGCCACGATCTTCGATTGCGTCTGCCATTTTGCGGTCTCCCTGTTGTGGTGGAACAAGCGTCCTTAGTGTAATCTGTCTTTGTGGCAGCGTCGAAGCTGACGACAATCGCGACCCACTTTCGGACGGACCTGATTGAACCATCTGCGCGCCGTGTTTCTCGATCTGGATAACACCCTGTGCAACTCGCGCTCCGCATGGAGGGCCGGGGTGGACGCCGCCTTCGAACTGCTCGCTGCACGTCGGCCTGAGCTCGACAGGGAACGGGCTCTGCAGCAGTGGCACGCCGTCAATGAGCACCTCGCGGGCCGGCTGGCGGCGGGCGAGTTACGCATGAGCCAGGTGCGGGATCGACGTTTCCGCGTGTTGCTGAAGCGATTGGATGCCGAGGATGATGATCTGGCAGACGAACTCAACGACGCCCTGGCACACGTGCGTCTGTCGAACATGCTCGTCTTCGACGATGTCCTGCCAACGTTGCACGCCCTGCGCTGTCGCTACCACGTGGGCATTATCACCAACGGTGCCGGCGACGAACATGACGATAGCCAGTGGTCCGTGCTGCGGCATCTGGGTCTGCTCGATCTGGTGGATTCGGTATGGATTTCGGATGAGATCGGTTTCCGCAAACCGGATCCGCGTCTCTTTGAGGGGGCCCTGGACGAGGTCGGCGTGGATCCCGCGGAAACGGCCTATGTCGGTGACTCGCCCGCCAACGACGTGGCGGGTGCCAATGCGGCAGGTCTGACAAGTGTGCTGCTCTGGCGGGCAACTGGAGAGGTGCAGGTCGAGGGCCCCACGCAGCGTCCGACGATCGTCGTGCGCAGCCTGGACCGGCTGCCGGCAACGCTGAGTCGCTGAGGCTACAGGCAGAAGAGCTCCCGCCCGCCAGGCCAGGGGCAGTGCCTTCGGTAAAAGGAAAGCTGGCCTATTCACAAAGTGCATCCGATACAGGGTGTAGTGGGACCCCACCGGGTACCTAGGACCCAGGGGCCCGACGGGCCGAGGCGGTAACACGCCTGACCCGTCCTCCTGCCACCATAACAAGGAGGTATACGAGATGCTGAAGATTGAGCGCCCGACGATGTTGAGGCACCAGGGCTAAGTAAGCCTGATCGTCCGGCAAAGTCGGGCAGAAGGGGGTCGCTCCTTACGGGGTGGCCCCCTTTCTTGTTAGCTTCCGCCGTCGGTATCGATGTGCAACACTTTGCTACGGGGCTGGAACAGATGCACTACGTGTGCACCACATGATCTACTCGAGATTCGGGCGCACCGAGTTGCAGTTGTCACGTGTGGGGCTGGGTGCAGGCGGCCCCTCGCGACTGGGCACAAAACGTGGCGCCAGCCAGGACGACGTGGAACGACTCATCGGTACAGCCGTGGATCTTGGCGTGACATTGATCGACACAGCCCGGGGATATGGCACCGAGGCTGCCATCGGCAAGTCACTGCAGGCGCTTGCTGCGGGGCACGTCATCGTGGCGACGAAGACCGGGGTGTCACCATCGATGACAGTCGAGGCGCTGGTGACCGAGATCGAGACAAGCCTCACAGATCTGCGGCGCGAAGCGCTCGACATTTTCCAGTTCCATGCTGTCCTGCCGGAGGATCTCGACGATGTTGTGACGCGGCTGCTGCCTGTGGTTGAACTTCTGCGGGAACAGGGCAAGATCCGCCACGTGGGCATCACCGAAAATCCGTCGTCAGACGTGACGCAGGAGACGGCGTCCCGCGCCGCTGCATCGGGGCGCTTCGACACGTTGATGGTACAGTATGGTGTCTTTGATCAGGCGCCGGCGCCGCGCACCTTCGCGCACACACGGGCCGCCGATATGGGCCTGTTCTGTATGAGTGCGGCCCGGGGTGCGCTGGTGCACGAAGAGATGCTGGCAGGTGTGTTGCAGCACCTGGGTGCGGGAACACCGGATGACCTGCGCTTCCTGCTCAACGACAACCAGTGGAACTGGTCAGACCTGGCGTTTCGCTTTGCCGCCGCATGTGCGGACATCGATGTCGTGCTTGTGGGCACGGGCAATGCAGAGCATTTCCGCGCCAGCGCGCAGGCAGTTCTATCGGAG
>CALFPI010000157.1 GCA_937919035.1 uncultured Gemmatimonadaceae bacterium | reverse complement strand
CGGCTGAGCGGCCCACGGCTGAGCGGCCCACGGCTGAGCGGCCCACGGCTGAGCCGCCCACGGGCGAGCGGCCCAGGGCTGACGACGCTCCTCGTGACCACGCCAGTCGCGACCACTGGACTGGTGACAAAAGTCGTAGCGACAAAAATCGTGGTGACAAGAGCAAGGGCGACAAGAGCAAAGGCGACAAGGACAAAGCCGCAAAAAAATACAGCGGCAAGAAAGAGTTCCAGGGCGGCAAGCCAAGTAAGCCGAGCAAGCCAAGCAAGCACCGCAAGGGTTCCTCTAGCGGTGCGGATGACAAGGCCAAGCCACGCAAGAAGGACCGGCACCGCAACCGCGGCAAGCGGCCGTAGAGACTACGCCTGTAACAGGACGAACATCCATTTCGCCAGCCTGAGCCGAAGGTCCAGTCCCCCAACCACGAGCTCAGTGGCCGAGATCCCGCGCCGTCTCTGCCACCGCTTCTGCCACGGCGCGAACCGTCTCATCCACCTGCGCCTCGTTCACAGTAAAGGGTGGGCTGATGGCGATGTGGTCCCCAGCGACGCCATCCACAAGACCCGGTGCTCCGGGCATGATCAAGACGTTGCGCGCAAACACTCGATCCACAATCGCTGCCGTTACGCCCTGCTGCGGCGCGAAGGGAGCCCTGGTCTGTTTGTCGGCGACGAACTCGACACCGGTCAGTAAGCCTTTTCCACGCACGGCGCCGACGATCGGGTTGTCCAGCAGCGGCTGCAATCCAGCCAGCATGCGCTCGCCCATGCTTCGACAGTTGTCCACCAGATCGTGCGCGGCAATGTAGTCCTGCACCGCCAGCGCCACAGCACACGACAGTGGATTGCCACCATAGGTGTGGCCGTGAGCGAAGCTGGTCTGTTTGGCGTAGATCGCGTCGTAGATTTCCTCGCGCACGACGGTGGCTGCGATCGGCGTATAACCGCTGCTCAAGCCCTTGCCGGTGGCCATGATGTCGGGCACAACACCGAAGTGCTCGATGCCGAAGTTGAGCCCCGTCCGACCGAAGCCGGTAACGACCTCATCGACGATCATCAGCACATCGTGGCGATCGCAGATGTCTCGAATCCGGGGAAAGTAATCCGCGGGCGGCGCCAATCCGCAACACGACGTCCCCAGGATCGGCTCGGCGATGAAGGCGGCGATGGAATCTGCCCCCTGCTGGTGGATGACGCGCTCCAGATCATCAGCACAGTTCAGGTTGCAGACGCCGGTGTCCCGGCAGTACGGGCACCGGTACGGGTACGGGGGCAGGATGTGGGGAAAGTCGAGCAGGTACGGCTCGTAATCCTTGCGCCAGGGTGTGCGGCCCGACATCGACAGGGCCCCCACCGTGTTGCCATGCCAACTCTGCCAGCGACTGACGATCTTGTGCTTCGACGACTTGCCCCGTTCGACGTGATACTTGCGGGCGATCTTCATGGCGGACTCCGTCGCCTCGGAGCCACCGGAGACAAAGAACACCCGGTTCAGATCGCCCGGCGCCAGCGCCGCGATGCGTTCGGCCAGATCGATCTGCGGTTGCGTCAGGAAACGCGAATATGTGAAACAGACCTTGCGTGCCTGCGCCTCCATGGCGGCAACGACTTCGGGTACCGCATGGCCAATGCTGACAACGTGGACACCGGCGCAGGCATCGAGCCACGCCTGGCCATCCTCATCGAAGAGGTACACGCCTTCGCCGTGGGTGATACGCAACCAGTGGTCTTTCTGCGTGCGGTAGAACAAACGATCTGTCGGCATGAGGACTAGCCCGTCACCGTGAACCGTTGCACGGCATCTTCATCCAGCTCGACCCCCAACCCTGGGCCGTCGGGCACCATGGCATAGCTGTCGACGAACTGCAGCGGTGTCGCCAGCATGGAATGCACCCGCTGATGACTGAGGATGTCGGATGGATACGTGCAGGCCGGCGCCGCCGCACAGGCGTGGATCATGGCCGCGTCGAGGATCCCCAGTTCATGCGCCGAACCGTGCCACACCGGGATCCCGACCTGCTCGGCCAGGTAGGCGCGGCCGAGGAAATCGTTCGTGCTGCCGGCGCCCAGGTTGAAGATGTCGCAGGCCTGTCCCGTCACCGCCTCGATCATGCCGTGTACGCCCTTGTCGTTGAGGTGCAGGTGCATGGCGATCGGGATCTCCAGTTCACCGCGCAGACGGCGGTAGTCGTCGAGGGCGTCTCGCGCCGGCGGCGGGTCCTCGATACACAACACATTGCCGACTTCCTGCCACTGTTTCGCGTGCTCCAGGAAGCCCTCGGGGTACGACCCCATAAGGTCGACGGTAATCTTCAGATCCGGTGACACATCATGGTAGGTGCGCAGCACGTCGAGAAGTGGGTAGCTACGTTTCATCTTGACGCCGGCGAAGCCCTCGGCGACGCAGCGCTGCGCCAGCTCGCGGACTTCGGGGATCGTCAGGTGTTTGCCCGCCCAGTTGTGCACCGGCACGCGGTCGCGGACCTTGCCACCCAGCAGCCGCCACATGGGCCAGCCCACGGCCTTGCCGATGATGTCGTAGAAGGCGACCTCGAAGGCCGACGTGTCGGTCTGCACTGGCAGTTCCAGGTGCTGCAGGTCGAAGTCGAGAACGTTGCGCCCGCGCAACATCGCCACCGCCTGTCGCAGTCGACCGGCCCCTTCCGAATCGGGTCCGCCACCCATGCGGTGGGTCTCGCCCAGGCCCGTGATGCCCGCGTCGGTGTGCACCTGCAGGATGAATTTCGGCACCTGGTCGAAGTCGCCCTGCATCGATGCCGGCAGGATCCCCGGTTTGAGCGGCGGCGATACGTAGTGCAGCTCGACGTCGGTGATCGTCAAGCGCTCGTCGCGGCCGGCGAAGTCGCCCGGCAGGGTCGGTAGCCCGACGGCCTGAGTGGGACCGGTCATCTCTTCGGCCTCCAGGCGTTGAGGGTCGTGGCAAAGTCGATGTCGGAGCGGGTCACGGCGCCCTCGCTGTGGGTCGTTACCGACACGGCGATCCTCCGCGTGCCCGTGTCCAGGCTGAAGTCGGGATGGTGGTTCTGGATCGCGATGGTGCCCACCAGATGCTGCAGGAAGGCCGTGATGTCGTTGAAATTCTGCAGCACGAAGTCCTTCGAGATGACGACGCCGTCGCGGGTCCAACCGTCCAGCGACTTCAGTTCGGCGTCGACCTCGTCGTTACTCAGTAGGCTCTTGTCTTCGGCCATATGATCTGCTCCCTTCGGGTGGACGGTCTGTTTCTGCAACGTGCCGGCGCGCCGGCACGTTGTGTTCCCCTCACAGCGGCGGTTGGGCTGCCTCGAACCCGGCCTCACCCATCTGTATTGACGCCAGTACCCAGGGATCCTTGGTCCCGATGCGGAAACGTTGGACCTTGCACCGCATCTCCTGTGCCACATCCTGCAAGCCCGGATCGTCGATCAGATTGACCGCCTCCACCGGGTCCGACTGGGTGTCGAAGAGGGCTTCGGCCCGTTGCCGCAGGAAGGCCTCTGTAGGCCGTCGGCCCATCATGGCAAGAGGTTCGTCCAAGACGGCCTGCCACGTGCTGGAGGCCCACAGATCGCTCGGCAGCGGTCGTGTCAGCTCCGGATACAGATTGCGCACGTACTTGTAGCGCCGCCCGCGCAGGGCCCGGTACGGATAGTAGTTCGTCACCTCGTGAAAGGTGTGGGAGGTGAAAATCTCATCCCAGCCATGCGGGTGATTCTGCTCGAGAATGGGCAGCATTGATCGCTCCGGCAGTCCATCCGGCGCCTCGACGCCGCACCATTCCAGCACCGTAGGCGCAATGTTCGACCAGTTTACCAGAGCGTCGCACTCGACCTCTTCCGCTCCAGGCCGAGCCAGCAACAACGGACAGTGATGACCGGAATCGAAGGAGGATGCCTTGGCTCCCGGGAAAGGCATGCCGTGATCACTCATAAGGATGATCATCGTGTCATCGGCGCGGCCTGCATCCTGCAGCGCTGCGATGGCCATGCCGAAGCCCTGGTCCAGACGGGAAATCGCCTGGTAGTACTGGGCCAGTTCGGCGCGCACCGCCGGATGATCCGGCAGGAAATCAGGTACCGGTATCTCGTCGGGATCGTAGCGCGTTTCGGTCACACCATCATAAGTGTGCTGGTTGCCAAAGTCCCGGTGCGGATCACTGAACCCCATGTGCAGATAGAACGGCCGGTCGCCGATGTCAGCGAAAAAGCTCCGCGCCTGCACAGCCATTTGTGGCACATTGCGCGTTCCACCTGGCACCTGCTGCAGATCGTGTGTCCACGGGTACACACTCTCTGGCTGCACGTGCAACTTGCCGATGATGCCCGTGGCGAAACCTGCCTGCCCCAGTTGTTTGGGGATCGATGGCATTGTTGCCGCCGTGTGAAAATTGTGGATCGAATGGGCGTGGCCGTACTGCCCGTGGGTATGGCTGTAGTGCCCGGTGAGAATATTGGCGCGACTGGCGGCACAGGAGGGGGACGTGCAATAGGCCTGGGTGAAGCGCGTCGCTCTGCGGGCCAACGCGTCGACATGGGGCGTGTGAATGACGGGACTGCCGTAACAACCGGCCAGAGGACTCCAATCATCGGCGATCAGCAGCAGGACGTTCTTGCTGGCCTCAGCCATGCGATCCCTTGTCGTCACCGCTGTGCAGCCAGCCATCGATGGAGTAGCGGCCCGCGCCAGCAAACAGGAGCGTCAAAAACGGCATCAGGAACAACAAGGCCATCTCCTTCTTGCCGAAGGGGTCGTCCCAGTGCACGATTCCCGCGGCGACGAGCATCGTGATCACCAGAGGAATCGCTGCGGCCCGCGTCGCCAGGCCGGCAACGACGAAGGCGGCACAGAAGAACTCCGCAAAAACCGCCAGCGCCAGACTCAACTCACTGCCAACACCGATGGGGTCAGCCCAGGTGGCGGCGCGCTCGTCGTAGCGGCTCAATTTACCCCAGCCGTGTTGCGTCATCATCAGCAGGCCCGTGACGACACGCAACAGCAGCAGGCCCACATCGCGCCCACCACCAGCCGGTGTGGTCGCCCAGAGCCGGACGCGCTGAATGAGGGTCGGTTGTGTCGTTGAGTTGAGTTTGGTCATGGATCTCTCCTCGGCATTTTATGCGCACAATATAGCGGCTTGCCTGGCCCTCGTGGCGACGAGGCCATCGGTGTATGTTCCCCGCTGGGTATTTTCTCTATTGACCTTGGAGGCAGAGGATGAAGCTGGGCGTGATGCCGGGTGATACGATCCCCGCAGCGGAACTGAAGTCGGCAGGCTTCGACGGTATGCAGTTGTTCTGGGGTACGGGTGATGACGCCGGTTCGAAGGATCCAACGGTCGGGGCCATCGCTGCAACTCTGGCCGCAGGCGACCTGGCGCTGACGGCAATGACGTTGCACATCGATCTGGTGGGTCCGCAGGGCAGCATTGAGGCAGATGTGCAGCGTACCGTAGAGCTCGTGGAGCGAACCGCCGGGCTGCAGGGCCGCTTTGGCGATACACCACGACCCATCCTCGTCTGGCATCCGTCGGGGTATCCCGACGGCGAGGGCGTCGACGATGTCGCCATCTTCAACGGCCTGTGCAGCAGTCTCATGACGATCTGTGGGGCCGCCGAAAAACAGGGCGTTGACGTCGCCGTGGAGATCACGCGCGGCGGCAGTGTGGGCAGCGCCGAAACCTTCCTGCATCTACAGGACCGCGTCGGCTCAACGGCACTCAAGGTCTGTCTCGACGCAGCCAACTTCGTTCCCGACCGCACGCCGCTGGAGCGGGCGGTACGCATTCTCGGTCCGCACACGGTGATCGCCCACGGCAAGGATTCATCTTTCCGCGACAACGGCGAGGTCGATGCCTACGGTCCTACCGGTTCCGGCAAACTCGATTACGCCAGCTACATCCGCTGCCTGCTGACGTACGCGCCGGTACCGTACTTCGTGCTCGAGTACTACAAGACGCGGGAGCAGTTGTTGCAGGCACGCGATATCGTGCGCGCGGCGATGGGCGACTGACGGCCCGGACGACCCTTCAGCGGGCCGCTTCTATGGGCGCCGCCATAGGCAGGGGCGTCGGCAGGTCAACCAGGTAGGGGGATGGTCGCATGGACTGCATGGCACCTTGCAAACGGCGCTGCCGCGCGTGGCTGATAATGAGCTGTTCCCGGGCCCGCGTGAGGGCGACGCAGAACAGCCGGCGTTCCTCCTCGGTGTGGGTCGGAGTACCGTCGCTGTGGTGCAGCGGCAGCAGCTCGTCCTCCACGCCGCAGACAAAGACGACGGCAAACTCCAGGCCCTTCGACGCGTGGATCGTCGACAGGGTCACCGCCGCGGCTCGCGCTACATCGCGCGCGGACGCAGTCCGCCATTCCGCATCGGTTTCGTCACCCAACAGCAGCGCGTCGAGCAGCGCCGCCATGGACGTGAAACCTTCGGCAACGCCAACGAGTCGCTCGAAGGCGTGGGTTGCCTCGACACCAAGGTCCACCTGCCACACACGCAACACCTCGGCGGGCACATCGGTTTCAGCCCGGCGGGAATAACCGGCCGCGGCAAGCCGCAGACCCTCCACCTGCGCCGCCGCCGCCGTCGGCAACGTGGCCAGGACCTCGTCGAGATGGGTGCAGGACCTGGCCGCCATTGACAGTTGTCCAAGGGCCGCTGCGCCGATATCGAAGGGTCCCGTGCGCAACGCCTCCAGCAGGCGCAGGGGCCGCGACGGTTCGCGAGCGTAGCGGAAGAAGGCGATCGCATCACGCGCACCTCGTTGCTGGAGAAAGGCCTTTTGTCCCAATACCCGGCAGGTCACCTGCTGCTGGCGCAGGCAGGTTTCAAGAAGATCTGCCTGCGCCGCGGTTCGGGTCAGTACGGCAATTTCACTCAGCCCCCGGGCCGGGCCCTTGCCCGTGATGCCATGGCTCATGGTGGCGATGGCACTGGCCACAGCGCTGGCTTCGGCCCGATCGGTGTCGGTTGTCAGCAACTGCAGCGCGGGATCGGATGGCGCCAAAGGTGGGTGGCGGGAGACGGCCGGTGTCGCCCCGAGGACAGCTCTGGCGGCAGCCTCGATGGCGGACGAACAACGATAGCTGCCCTGGAGTTCGTGCAGGGCTGCGGTGGGATAGTCCTGGGCGACACGCTGAAGGAAACCGGCGTCCCCACCGCGAGATCCGAAGATGGCCTGGCGCGGATCACCGACGACGAACAACCCCCGACCAGAACCGCCCAGAGCCCGGATCAACTCGTACTGGACGGCGTTGATCTCCTGGAATTCATCAACGAGCACGTGGGTGAATCGTGTCGCCAGTCGTTGCCGTTGATCTGCATTGCGGCGTACGGACTCAAGCAAGTCCAGCAGTAGATCATCCCGGTCCCGTACACCGCAGGCCCGCAGCCGTTCCTCGTAGCCCGCATAAATCAGGGCAAGGGGATCTGTGGCGACCTGGAAGGGCCGCAGACCAGCTGCCTTCCAGCGCGAAATCCGCCGTTGCACCTTATGGGGGTGCATCGGCCTGTTGGGTGCCACCTCGATCACGTCGCTCAGCAGACGCAGGGCCTCCGCGTCATCGAGGACAGTCGGCGCAGATTTGTCGGTTGTCGTCAGAGCCTGAGCCAGATGGTGGAACGTGACCACGACGACGGCGCTGGCACGATCCCCCAGCAACACCTGGAGTCGTCGTTGTAGCTGTCGCGCCGCGCGTATGGAGAGCGTCACCACCAGAATCGACGACGGTGCCACGCCGCCCGGCTCGATCAGCCAGGCGGCTCGCTGGGTCATACTCAGCGTCTTGCCAGATCCGGGTCCACCCGTGACGACCACGGGACCGGTGGGGGCCTGCACCGCGGCTTGTTGTTCGGCGTCGAGCTCAGCCCGAATTTCAGCGCCGCTCCGCAATGCCTGGGCTGTCAGCAGCAGATGGTCGACGCGACCACTTTCATCCTCCGTCGCCAGACGCTCGACGACCCTGACGGAGGCCACCTCAGCGGATGCTACGGTTCGTGCCTGCAATTGGCGGCGTTCGGCATCGGTGAAGACCTGGATCACGCCGAACAAGCCGTCATACCCGGCGGCAATCGTGACTTGATCGGCCCGCATGCGTCGCACGCCCTCGGCCACCAGAGCTTGGCCACATTGAGCAATACGCTCGACCTCAACATGGCGCAGAATGTCGAGCTCGGGCCCGAGGTGCTGCAGCAGGTCGTGGTACATGGCCTGCACTTTTTTGCTCTTGGAACCGACACCGACACAGGAGGCGATCACCTCGGCCAGTGGGATCAGATATTCGAAGGAGTGCGACAGTGCTGCCGCATCAGCAGCACTTCGATCGGCGAGGGACTCGACGCGGTGCAGCACGCCGACGGTGAGTCTGCCGCCACACGCCGGACACCTGCCGGCAGCGGCCTTGGTCTGTTGCGGTGTCAAGCAGACGCCGCACTTGCGATGCCCGTCGAGGTGGTACTTGCCCTCTTCCGGATAGAACTCGATGGTGCCGGTGAAACGCGCCGGGTCGCGGCTGCGCAACGCCTCGTAGATGGCCGGGTAGGACAGATCTGTGTCGAAACAGGTTGCTTCACGTCCCAGTTTGGGTGCCGAGTGGGCGTCGGAATTGGACACCATCGCGTAGCGATCCAGGCCCGAGAGGCGGCTGTTCATCAGCGGGTCGGATGACAGGCCGGTCTCCACGGCAAAGATGTGCGGCAGCAGATCCTCGTAACACTCCTCCAGGCTGTCGAAGCCAGAACTTGCGCCCAGCACCGCAAAGTGCGGCGTCCAGATATGTGCCGGGATGAACAACACCTCGGGACAGACGTCCAGGCAGATCTCCAGCAGATCGCGACAGTCCAGATCCAGCATCGGGCGGCCATCGGCGGCCAGATTGCCGATGGCCCCCAGGCGTCGATTGAGCCGCTCGACAGCAGCCATCGTCGGCAGGCAGACAACGTTATGCACCTTCCGCGTGCGACCGTTCTTCTGGTAGATCGAACTGATCTCGACGCTGAGCAGAAAACGCGCCTCCCGCCGGCAGGAGGGCGGCACCTGCTCTTCGACTTGATCCAGCAGATCCGGGCGCAGACGGTAGAGGCCCTCTTCGGCCGGGATGAGTTTGTCGCGCAGTTCAGCGAACCAGCCCGGATGGGTGAAGTCGGCGGCACCGACGACAGAGATCCCCTTCAGCATCGACCACTTATGCAGGGCCTCAAGCGTCAGATCGGGGCTTGTCGCCCGCGACCAGCGTGAATGCAGGTGTATGTCGGCTAGGAAGTTCATGGGTGGGGGTCCGCTAGGTCAGGGCGCCAATATACCACAACATCTTGTGGGTGCCAGATCTTGACGAAACAGCGCCGCACACGTTACGTCGCCTCCCATGTTGATCACAACCGAAACGCAGACCTTCCTCCTCGACGACGCCGGAAGCGGTGAGCCGGTCCCTTTGCGTGGGGCCGACAATCCCGCTGCCGTGGATGAATCCACCAACCTCACTGTGGTCTGGTTGCCCGGTGGCGACGTCATCCTGCTACGGCCCGATGTCGACACCCTGCGGCTGTCCACCGGGCTTGCTGCCGACGTGCGCTGCCTGCGGCTGATCTCCATTGAGCCCTTCGTCCTGCTCGTGGGGACGGTGCCCGCGCAGCTGTACCGGGTGACCGGCGACGGCGCCGCCGAACTTATGCAGGGCTTCGCTGCGGCGGAGGGGCGGGACACGTGGGACACCCCCTGGGGGGGGCCGGCTCTCGTTCGATCGCTGGCAGACGCCGAGGGTGGCTGGCTCTATGCCAACATCCATGTCGGTGGCATTGTCCGTTCCGGCGACCGCGGTGAGACGTGGGAGCCTGTGGCAGCGGGCATCCACCGCGATGTCCATCAGATCGTCACCTGCCCCGCGGCGCCGGAACGGCTCTACGCCAATACGGCGGAGGCTGTGTTTGTCTCGGAGGATCGGGGCAGCAGCTGGCGCCACTGTGTCAGTGGTGTGGGCGCCCGCTACGGGCGTGCCCTGGCGGTCCACGAAGCGGATCCCGACCTGCTGCTGGCCAGCCTCAGTCGAGGCCCACACGAGGGTGAAGGGCGGCTGTATCGTTCGGCGGATGCCGGTGCCAGTTGGCAGCACATCAACGTCGGGTTTCCACCCTTCATCGTCGGCAACATCGACACCTTCTGTGTTGCCTTTGGTGCCGCCGAGGCGGCCGATCGCGCTTGGGCCGCTGAAGGTGAGCGCCTGTACCGGTCAGAAGATCTCGGCCTGACCTGGCGGCGGGTCTGGGAAGCGCCCGCAGTGATCACGGCGGTGGCAGCGACGCGATCGTTGTAGTGCAAACCTGAGTTCAGGTTCTCAGTCACCGCGCAACCAGGCCAGCACCCCATCGCGGCTGTCGGCCACGCCCTTGTAGTGGGCCTGCTCCGGCGTCATCGAGGCGAGGGACCGTTGTAACGCCTGGTTCAATTCGGCATCGGCACGCACGGCGACACCGTCGCGAAAGGACGGCCGGATGGCGAACAACACGGCGCCCACTTCAGGCAGGCCCCACAGCACCTGGCGTTCGACACGCACGAACAAGCGCGGATCCGCAGCGTCGAAACGCCGCCCGTGCCAGACGTCCTGCGGACAACCGGGGGCAGGCTCCGGGTGATGGTTGAGTCGGGTGTCGGTGGCGATGCCCCAGACGAAACGAACGAAAGGTCCGCGGTCAATCATGGCATCCACCATCTGCGCGGCTTTTCGGTTCACCGGTTCCATGCCCGGCACGACCTGGTGAATGTGGAAAAAGCTCTGGCCAATCTTGTCCTCTGCGCCCCAGTGGTTGGCAGCACACAGGTGGATGGCGCCGACTTCGTCGCCACCGTCGTCCTGTCGCACAACAACAGCGACATCTTCCTGCACCTGGCACATGAGGGCATCGAAGCCGTCCGCATAGGGAGGGGACGACGGCGGTGAGGAGGATGCCGCCGTCAGCTGCCAGGCGTCATCGAATCGCAGTGTTTCGCCGCTTCGGTGACAGGCCAGCGCGGCGCCACAGGCAGATTTGTCGAGGGCAAAATCCCGCGGGTGTTCGGCAGCCAGACGGCGGGCCGTGAAGGCCGTTACAGCGGCGGCGATGGGATCAGCAAATGCCGGGGAGCGGGCGTCGTACTTGGACCGGCGTTCGGCACGAGCCAGAAGTTTGTTGGCGCGAAATGCGGCGAAACTGTCATCCAGCTGGAACACGTGCTGGTCGGCATCGCCATTGCCAAAGTCTGTACCCAGGCTCGCCAGGGCCGCCTTGACCTCGTAGCGGCCCGTCAGGAACGGCGCATAGCGCGCCGCACCCGAAATTTCTTCCACGGTGGGCACTGTGGGCTGGTTCATTGCGGCGCCTTCCCTTCAGTCTCGCCGCGGTAGGTTCGCGGTTTGCACTTGAGGCACGGCTGAAGTTCTGCGAAACTCCTGATATGTCGTCATGGTAGCCCGCCGCGTGGTTGGAATGTGCAGGGAGTTTATGTGCCATGGGCACAGGCGCACAACCAGCAGCGGCAAAACCGATTATGTTTCCGCCCATGCAAGCGCTGGAAGTTCTCGCCCGGCTCGGTCTCGATGATCCCGGGCAAGCCCTCACCCCCTACTGGGACGAGTCACAGGCTCGTTGGCCGGCCGCCGGCATCGGGTTCCTGCGGCCGGAGAGGATCACACGGACACGGGCCCTTGCCGGACTGAATGCGGCCGCCGATACAGCCCTGCTGGAGGCGGCAACGCGGATCCGGGCGTCTGCGGCCTTGTCGGCCCTCGCCTGGCACTGCAATCACCTCATCTTTCAGCAGTTTGAGTATCCTGCGGCGCAGATTCGGCACTGGCCGGATCCAATCCCCCTCCTCGGTGATCTTGCCGGCGCCTTCTATCTGCTCATCGCCCTGGATGCCATACCACGGATGCTGGTCGCGCAGCAGGCGCGGCAGATCCCCGAGACGATAAGCGGCGCCTGCTGCAGCCACTATCCCATTTCTGTGCGGATCTACGCCGAGCAGAACGACGGTCGTGTCGGCGTGCAGCCCCGCGCCTTGTACTGGCTGCGCAACCATGTCCGTGGTGACCTGTTCCGCCTCGGTCGGTTGGAGTACATGGTGAAGCCTTTCGGCGGCCACCTTGTGGCCTGGCGCCACCGCCAGACACGTGCCGTCGTGGCGCTGGCCAACGACCGGATCCCGTACGATGATGCGGGCATCATCGTTGCCGACCCCGAGTCTGCGTCCTGGCGAGCCAGTCTCACAACAACGGAGCGGACCGTCACGGGCACACCGATCTCCCCTCTGGGCCACGCCAGGCGCGCATCGGTCACGTTGTCCCGGGATGAGTGGGAGCCCGTACTGTCGGCGGGTGATCCCATCCTCGAGGTACACATTCCTGCCGGTGGCGACATGACGCCGGCCCGTTGCCACAGCTCAATGCAGCAGGCGCTGACATTCTTCCCACGTTATTTCCCCGATCGCCCCTTCGTCGGGTTTGCCTGTGGCTCGTGGATTCTGAACCCCGAACTGACGCGGATCTACCGGCCGGATTCGAACATTGTCTTGTGGCAACGGGAACTCTATCTGTTTCCCACGCCGAATCAGGCCGACAGCCGCTCCGGACTGTACTTCGTCTTCGGCACCGAAAACGTCGATCTCAGCACGGCGCCGCGGGACACGAGTCTGCGACGCGCCCTTCTCGATCACCTGGCCGGTGGCGGCCGCCTGCTGGGTGGCGGCATGTTCCTGCTGCTGGAGGAGTTCCCGCACTATGGGACCCAGGCCTACCGCAAGCAAGGATGACACTACCCTCCGCGGCGTCAGGCTTTACACGGTTGCTGTGGGCGGCAAGTATTGAGGCCCATCCATCCCCCCGATCGGAGCCCTGCGTTGACGAGTGAAACCCTTCCCTGCTGGGATCTCAGCGATCTCTATGCAGCCGTTGATGACCCGAAAATCCTTGCGGATGTCGAGGCATCACAGCAGCGGGCCATCGATTTTGAGACGCAGTACAAGGGGACCATCGCCGCCGACAGCCTGACGGCGACACACCTGCTGCAGGCCTTGCAGGCGTACGAAGCCCTGCTGGCGGCCGACTACCTGCCGCAGTCCTACGCACAGCTGCACTATTCCACCGATACAGCCGATGCGGCCCGTGGTGCGCTGTTGCAGAGGACGCGGGAGTTCAGCAGCGCCGTGTCGACACACCTCGTGTTTTTTGATCTTGAGATCGGGCAGATCCCATTGGCTGTCTATGAGCGGATCGCCGATGCTGCGATGTTGTCACCCTACCGGCACTACCTCGATCGTGAACGGCTGATGGCAGCCCACAGCCTGTCGGAGCCGGAAGAACGCATTCTGGTGGAGACCGCCAACAGCCGCGGGCGGGCCTTCGCCCGACTGGCAACGGAAGTGAACACGCGCGCCCGCTTTCCCATCAGCCTCGACGGGCAAGTGTTGGAAAAGTCTCAGTCGGAGATCCTTGTGCTGCTCTACGACGCAGACCGTGATGTGCGCCGCAAGGCGGCTGCCGCGATCTCCGCCGGACTGCAGGTCAACAGCCACGTGTGCACCTACATCTACAACACACTGCTGCACGAGAAGGATGTTCTGGATCGGCTGCGCCACTATGCACAGCCGGAAACCAGTCGCCACCTGGCCAACGAGCTCGACGGCGCCATCGTCGATACCGTGTCGGATGTCTGTGCTGCCAACTTCGCAACCGTGGCGCGTTACTATCGGTTGAAGGGGAAAATCCTTGGTATCGATGATCTGATGCACTACGATCGGTATGCGCCGATGCGGGGCCAGGCGTCGGCGATCCCCTTCGCCGAGGCGCGGCGCCTGGTGCTGGATGCCTTTGGTGATTTCCACCCCGAGTTGGCGCAGATGGCGGATCGGTTTTTCACCAACAACTGGATCGATGCCGCCCTGGGCGCGGCAAAACAGGGGGGCGCTTACTGTGCCGCCGTCACCCCCGATCATCATCCCTATGTGTTCATGAATTACACCGGCAAGCCGCGCGACGTGATGACGCTGGCGCACGAACTGGGCCATGGGGTTCATGATGTACTGGCCGCCAACAATCATCTGCTCGATTACCATCCCGTTTTACCCATGGCCGAAACGGCATCCACTTTCGCCGAAATGCTGGTCTTCGATCGATTGTTGGGGGAGTTGACCGATCCGGGGGAAAAGCTGGCCCTGCTGTGCAGCAAGGTGGAAGACACGTTTGCCACGGTCTTTCGGCAGATCTCCATGTACCGCTTCGAGCAGCAGGCCCACCGCGCCCGTCGCGACGAAGGCGAATTGTCGACGGAGCGTTTCAGCGCCCTGTGGCAGCAGAACATGCAGGCCATGTTCGGCGACAGCCTGCGGCTGGGTGAGGAACATGCCGACTGGTGGCTCTACATCCCGCACATCGTCGATGTGCCGTTCTACGTCTACGCCTATGCCTTTGGTGAACTGCTGGTGCTGGCTCTTTACGCCAGATATCAGCAGGAGGGCCAAGGTTTCGTCGAGCGCTACTTCCGCCTGCTGTCAGCGGGTGGTTCCAGAACTCCCGCAGACCTGCTGGGCGAACTGGGCCTCGACATCACCGATCGCGCCTTCTGGCAGGGCGGCTGCGATCTGATCGCTGCACGTGTGTCTGCCGCCGAATCCCTGGCGGCAGGCACCGGGGCGATCACGTCACGCTGAAACACTGGCGCGCTTCCAGGCGCCGATCGATACACCCACACCCACCAGGGCCATACTCAGCAGCAGACCAGCTGTGACTTCGTCCCCTGTCACCCAGGCGCTGAGCAGTACACCGACGACGGGCGTGACGAAGCCGAATACGCCGAGGCGGCCGGCGCTATGGCGCGACAGCAGCGACACCAGAATAATGAAGCAGGCGCCGGCGACGACGATGCCCTGGTAGAGCACACCGGTGGCGATTCGCCAGCTCCACTCATACGTCTCGGGCCCCGGTTCCAGGGCCCAGCTGGCGATGACAAAAACGGGCAAACTCATCAACGCCTGCCAGAACAGGACTTTGTACGGGTGTGCGTCGGCGACCAGCCGTTTGAGAACCACCTGGCGCAATCCCAGCAGCGCCGCACTCAACAGCACTACAGCATCACCCAGCAGGTAATGGGTCGCTGTCCAGGCGAAGCTGTCAACGAACAGGCTGATGATCCCGGCGAAGGACAGCACCATGCCGGCAACCTGCCGCTGTGACAGGCGGTCCCCGGGAATCAACAGATGGGCAAAGGTGGCGGTGAAGAAGGGATAGGCGGAAATCAGCACGATGGAGCGGCTCGCCGAGGTGTGCTGCGTGCCGATGTTCAGCGTCGCGATCTGCACGACGAACAGCAGACACAAGCCGGCCAGGGGCCGCCATTCACCGGCGTCGAGGCAGACGCGCTGTCGCGTGAGAGCGGCGGCGATGGCGACGACGAACCAGCCAATGCCAAAACGTGTTGCCGCCATGGCCAGGGGCGGCATGCCCTCGAGGCCAACCTTGATGGCCACCTGATTGCCGCCCCACAACACTGCCGTCAGCAGTGCCAGTGAGGCGGCACCAGGGCCGATATGATCGAGGCTGTAGCTACGCGGCGCGGACGCGATCAGTCGACGATCTTGGCACTGAGGATCGTATCCAGATTGGGGAATTTCTCATTGAGGTAGGCGTTGCCCAACTCGCCGATCTGGCCCTGATCCGGGGACTGGCCATACTCGGCATTGATCGCCTCGACGACCTCCATGCCTGCCGAGACATGACCGAAGGCGGCAAAGCCCTGGCCATCCAGATTGGTATTGTCGCCGAAGTTGATGAACAGGTGCGTCGAGCGAGCGTTCGGGGCACCGGGCTTGGCAAAGGTGATGGTGCCCTTTTTGTTGCTCATCTGCACCGGGTCGTCCATGATGCGGGACTCGCTCCAGATCTTGTTGATCGCCGGATCGCCGTGCATGCCCCACTGCACGATGAACCCCGGCAAGACGCGGAAGAACTTGTTGCCATCGTAGTAACCGTTGCGCACGAGGTTGTAGAAACGATCCGCCCCGTTGGGTGACAGCTTGCGCTCGACGTCGATGACGAAGGCACCCTTGTTGGTTTCAAAGCGCGCCTGGTAGGTCGCCGGTGCCTGTTGCTTCATCTCGGGGCTGTCTTTGTTCAACAACACTTTCTTTCCCTTCGCCTGTTCCGCACTGGCAGAATCGCCATTGCCGCAGCCCGCGATGACCACGGCAACAATGACTGTTGTTATGAGAGTCTGCAGAATCTTCAAATCGCTATCTCCTTGAGCAAAATTGCTACAGTTTTTACAGGTCCTGTACGGCCTTCACCAACGCCGCGCTGGTGATGCCGAAATGGGCCCACGTTTCCATATGACCGTCAGCCGGAGCTGTTGTGGGATCGGTGATGCCGATGTGACTCACAGGCAGCCCGGCATCGGCGGCCGTGCTGGCAACGAGGCCGGCGAAACCGGATACACCGGTGGATGTATTGCCGATGAGACCGTCCTCGATGGTGACAACGCCGGCGGTATACGGCGCCAGCAGATGCTCCAACTGCCTGGCCTCGAGAGGCAGACCATTGATGATGTGCACATCGGTGGGCACGCCCTTCTTGGCCAGCTTTGCCGCCGCATCCTCGGCGACGAAGGCCGGTGCCCCGAAGGCGAGAATGGCATGTTCGGCCCCCTTGTACGTGCGGAACGTCGTGACCGGTTCCCACGCATCCGTCGCTTCCCACAGCGGTCCGGAACCATCCTGCCTGGCCAGCACGGGCAGATTGTCTCGCGGGATGCCGATGATGTGGCCGCCGTAATGGGCGGCAGTATCGATGACGGCGAGAAACGCGGCCCGCGCATCTGCCGGGGCATAGAACCGGTGCAGGTAGGGCAGGTAGGTCAGGCCGATATTGATCCAGTCGAGCCCCCAGCCGGAGAAATGATCGCGCCCCGTACAAGAACCGACGTGGGATACATGAAAGGCGACGTTCAGGCCTTCGTTGACACCCGTCAGGTTTCTCTGATAGCGCCACATGTCATAGCCCTCGCGGGCAATCCCTTCGTAGAAGGCGGCGAAGGTAGAGACCACGTTCAGCTGTGGCAGCCGGGAACTGACGGCCAGACCGTTGGTGATGATCGCCGCCGCCTGCTCCTCAATGCTCAGCTGGAAGGCGTGATCGGCGGCGATCAGCGCCTTGGCCTTGCCCAGTTTCGTCGATGCGTCCAGGTCGCAGCTGACGATGAACACCGACTCCGCGTGCGCCCCGGCGACAGCGGCATAGGCGGCTTCGGAGCCACCGCGAGCGCTGGTGCTGTCGCCAGCGGCAGGCAGCTTGGCAGCGGCCCGTTGCGCGTCGGTGAGTAACAGATTGGGGCTGCCCTTGGCCGGGCGCGCATGGGTGACCACCTGGCGCGGCGGCATCTTGCGCAGACCGGTGAGCACGGCCTTCTGCGCCGGTGACTGCTGCAGCATCGGTTCGGCCAGGACGGTTGTCAGGTCGCGTCCCTTCATGTGGCCGTCATGGTGTCCTTCGCCCCCGGGCAATTCATTGACGAGGAACACACACTCCACCATCGAGCCCTCGTCCCGGTAACTCATCAACGAGCCGGGGACCCACACGGGACGATTCATGGACACACCATGCTTGCTGGCCAGCGCCTCAACACGCGGGCGGACACCGTACTTGTTGCCGAACCAGTTCAGGTCGATAACACCATGGTCCTCGCTGGATCGGTAGCCGGTGGGATAGATCAGGTTCGGCGTGCCTTCCTGAGCCAGACGCCAGCCCTCGCGATAAGCAGCGTACAGCGCAGCCGTATCGTGCAACGTCGGAATTTCGAGGATGCGGATGCCAAGCGACTCGATGATGGGACGCGGATCCTTGTCGAGTACCGATCGCGTCGTGCCTCCCAGTTGAATGCCGTTGCGATGCATGACGAAGGTCACCGGCGCGTGGCAGGCAGAGGCGCCGACAAAACCGTTGAGCGCCTGACCGGAGATCCAGCCGGCATCGCCGCAGTGCGTGACGACCCAGGCGCCGTCGCTGCGACGGGCCTTCTTGCCCAGCGCCTGGCCCACTGCGGCGGGCACCATGACACCGAGACGCCCACCGTTGAGCTGCGTGCCTCCGGGCAACCAGGAAACGTGGCCGGGAATATCAATGGATTGGCGAAAACCATCGACGACATCCTTGGCATCAACGAAGCCGAAAGCCGCCAGGGCAGCAAAGTAGCCGACGCTTGTGTGGGCGTGCTCAATGGTGAAATCGACGCGCTCGTAATCGGTGACGGCCAGTGTCAGCGTCAGCGCCGGGAGCAGTTCGAGACCGCCCCCCAGGTGGTCGAGTTCACCGATTTTGGCCAGCGACGCCAGCGCGCCAATGGCGGTGCGCGCTGCCTCCACCTGCAACGCTTCGAGGCCGTCGATCTGATCCTTACTCAGCTCGGCCGCATGCGCGATGTCGACCTGCAGGGGCAGCACCTTCGAAGTGATGCTGTCACCAAGGTATTTTGCTTCAGCGAGAAGCTTCTTGTTGCGGCGGGCCTGACCGGTGGTCGCTGCATGAATGCTGTTCATTTCGGCTCATCCTGTGGGGGGAAAGCAGTGGTTCCATAGAGTATTGAGGCCCGCGGGCCCGGGCAAGACGACGACTCGTGGGGGTGCCGTGGCACGCCGTCGACGTGGGTCCGGTTGAGGTAGATGGAGGTAGACATCCGGGTGCGCCACCAGGGAAGATCGGTTCATGCTCTATGGTCCTGACAGGACATGGTGGATGGTGATGGCGCGCCGTTGCTGGGGCGGTAGATCCCCGATTGTGGCATACATATGGCTCGTGAGATAGCGGGGCTTGTTGGTATGGGCCGAGTAGGCGGACATAATTGACGGTTCCGCCAGAAAATAGGAGGACAGGCGGTACGTCCTGTCCCCATCGCGCAGCTGCACGCTGCCCTTGAGTCCTTCGCTGATGCCGGCGCGCGCATCGTGACGCAACAGTTGGTACTCCGGCAGCGCCCGTGCCACCGCTGCGGCCAGGAATGTCTCAAAAGGCGGGGCAGGCGGGCGCTGCTGGCGGGCTGAGGCGACGCCGGTGATGTAACCGTGGTTGCTGAATCCCGGCAATCCAAGCATGACATAGACGTGCTCGAGCAACCGGGAAGAGCCGTTGAATACCGTGTAGGTCACATGAAAGGAGGCCCCCTGTGCCTGGAAGACATAACGGACCTCAACCGCGACGCCATCACGTGACACGGGCAGATGGTACAGCACCTCAAATCGATCGGGAAATGTCTGCGTTTCAGGCGGGCCCCAGTCCATTTCCAGCAATTTGGTGCGTTGCTCCCCCTTGCCTGCGGCTCGGTACCTCAGCCACTCCCAGTCGGCCAGAGGCAGATCAGCGTGAGCGAAATCGGTTCGCTGGCCGCGGAGCTTGAGGGAAGAAATGCCGAAGGGCATGCCGTGGCGGATGCGCACAGCGTAGGACGGCATGGACAGGATCAGGTGCTGCCGGGTTCTGCGGGCGGTAAAACTCGGCGCCGGGTCCGCGGGCGTGACGGGCAGTGGCTCGGGAACAATATCAGCGAAGCGGAACAGATCGCCCACGTCCACAACACCACTGCCATCCAGATCAAAACGGCGGTCGGCGCTGCCCATGGCCAAGAACAACAATGCCAGATCGTCCAGGTCAATGCGGCCGCTGGCATCGAAATCCGCCGGCGACGTCAGCCGAAGCGTGACCGACTCGCTGCCGGGGTCGGTCGAGGGATCCTGGGCCGATGACGTTGTCACCGACAGGAGTGCGGCTCCCAGAGCAAGGATCAAGGCCGTCTGTCGTGCTCCGGGGTGCATGCCGCTAACATCCCTGCCCGCCCCCCCTTCGTCAACGACAGCTCAGGCTCTGGAGTCGGTAGCCGCAGGGGTCTATCTTGTGACATCCGCGCAGATCGCTAAGGAGACAGGCCCTTGAGTGCGAAGATGAGTACGAAAAAGAAACGACTGAAGATCGCCGCTGTTGTCACGGAGTACCGCAAGTTCTCCCATGGCCAGCATATCGTCGACCGCTTCCTCGAAGGCTACGGCTGGAATGGCCGCCATCATCACCCGGAGATGGATGTGGTGTCGCTGTATGTCGACCAGCGCCCCGAGGGGGATCTGACGCCGGATCGCCTCGCCCGCTTCCCGCAAATGAAGCTGGTGCCCACCATCGCCGAGGCCCTGACCCTGGGTGGCTCAGATCTGGCCGTCGATGGCATTCTGCTGGTGGGCGAGCATGGCCAGTACCATCGCAACGACAAGGGGCAGCACCAGTATCCCAGATATGAGTTCTTTCAGCAGATGGTCTCCGTGTTCCGCACCACCGGCAAAGTGGCGCCCATTTTCAACGACAAGCACCTGTCGTGGAACTGGGAGTGGGCGCGGCATATGTACGATCAAGCGGTCGAGCTGGGCATTCCCTTCATGGCCGGGTCCTCGCTGCCGGTAACCTGGCGCACGCCGCAGGTCGAGATGCCCCTTGGCGCCAAAGTGGAGGAGGCCGTCTGCGTCTGCTACGGCGGCGTCGACAGCTACGACTTTCATGGCCTGGAAACGTTGCAGTGTATGGTCGAACGACGCGCCGGTGGTGAGCACGGTGTTGTCTGGTTGCAGGCCTATCGTGACGAGCAGTTCTGGGAGGCCCATCACAAAGGTGTCTGGTCTCGGGAACTGTTCGAGGCGGCGCTGACACGCAGCCATACGATCACGCCGGCACGCGCGGGGTTCAACAACCCCTTCCCCAACATCGACGAGTTGAAGAAGCTGGTGGAGAAACCGGTGGCCTACGTTTACAAACATGCCGACGGGCTGCAGTCAACGATGCTGCTGCTGAGTGGTCTGGTGCAGGACTTCAACTTTGCTGCCCGTATCGCCGGCCAGGACAAGCCCCTGTCGACGCAGATGTATCTGCCCATGCCGCCGGCGCGCTCGACACTGGCAAACTTCTTCAGTCCGCAGGTGAACAACGTCGAACAGATGTTCCTTACAGGGAAAGCCTCCTACCCGGTAGAGCGCACACTGATGACGACGGGCCTGACTGCCGCCGCCGTCGACAGCCTGCACCAGGAGGGCAAGAGACTCAAGACCCCACACCTGGCCAACGTGACCTACCAAGCGAATCCCGCATCCACATTCTGGCGGACGTGAGAGATCATGCCTAGCAAAAAACAGAAGACCAACCCCCAGGGCACTGTCCGTGCGCCAGCGAAACGTTCCCATGCCGCCAAGGCGGCGCCTGCGGCAAGATCCAAGTCAGCCCCCCGTGCGCCCCGGATTCCGCCACCCATCAACCCGCCGGGGACCGCAGCCCGCAGTCGCGCCGCAAAGGGGCCCGCCACCGACGGTGACAGCGGACCCTTGCGCCTGGCCGTGGTCGCCACGGTGTACCGCTACCTGTCCCACGCCCAGCATTTTGTCGACCGGTTTCTCGTGGGCTATCCCTACGAGGGCCAATGGCGTCGTTCCAACACCAAGGTGGTATCCCTCTACGTCGACCAGACGCCGGAGGGTGATCAGAGCATCGATCGCGGCCGCGAGTTTGGCTTCGAGGTCTATCCCTCCGTTGCCCAGGCCCTGCGCTGCGGTGGCAAGGACCTGGCCGTTGATGGTGTGCTCATCATCGGTGAACACGGCGACTACCCGACAAACGAACTCGGACAGATTCAGTACCCGCGCTACGAGATGTTCAAGGAGTGTGTGAAAGTCTTTGAAGCATCCGGGCGGTCCGTGCCCATCTACAACGACAAGCACTTGTCCTACAGCTTCACCAAGGCCCAGGAAATGGTCGCCGACGGCCATCGCCTCGGTTTCCCGATCCTGGCGGGCTCATCCTTGCCCGTCACCTGGCGCTTGCCGGATCTGGAACTGCCCTACGACTGCGTCATCGAGGAGGCCCTCATGATCGGCGTCGGTGGCTCCGATGCCATGGACTATCATGCGCTGGAAGCGATGCAGTGTATGATCGAACGGCGGCGCGGCGGCGAAACGGGTGTTGCCTCGGTGCAGTTGCTGGAAGGCAAGAGTGTCTGGAAAGCCGGAGAGGACGGCCGCTGGTCGATGCGCCTGCTGGAAGCGGCCCTGTCCCGTTCCGACTCACCCCAGGGCCTGACCCAAGAGGATGGCCGCACCCAGGATCTGCTGGGTTCGGGGGAACT
>CALFPI010000156.1 GCA_937919035.1 uncultured Gemmatimonadaceae bacterium | reverse complement strand
GGTCTGGACCTGGTCTGGACCTGGTCTGGACCTGGTCTGGACCTGGTCTGGACCTGGCCTGGACCTGGCCTAGCGGCTTTTCTTTTTGCGTTTGGCGGCACTGCCGCCGCTGCTTTTTGTGCTGTTGGAAGCCGGCTTCGAGGATGTTGTTGACGAGGTGCCGGATGATGAAACAGAGGTCGTTGCTTTCGGCGCCTCCGGCGGTTGCTTGGCAGTACGATATCCGCTCGTCGACTTGCGTGTGTCGGGAACTGCACGCTGACTCCAGGCGCGTTCCGCCTTCAGCTGCTGTCGGCGCAGTGCCTCCTGCTGGTTGATCGAAGGCACCGTGCTGTTCACTGTGCTGCCACTGCGCAAGGCAGCGTTTTCCGTGCGCAGATTGGCCAACTCCCTGGCCGTTACCAGTTCGTAACCGGGCGGCACGTAGCTGCTGCTGCCACCACGGGAGTAGGGGTCACTGTAGTAGGGGTCGTACCCATACCCGTAGGGACCGTAGGCGGGGCTGTAGCCGCCGTAGCCACCATAGCCGTAGGAATACGCCGAACCAAGACCGGGACCGTAGGCGAAGGGGCTGCCGAAGCCATAGAGGCCAAAGCCGGAAGCGGCTCCCATCACCGGATAGCCGTGACCATATTCTTCGTAGGTGTTCTGATAGGGATAGTCGTCGTAGACACTGTCCCGCAGATCGCTGCTGTCGGCCCCGTAGTGTTGCTCTTCGACGTCCCAGACCGGCGTCGCCGATCCATCATCAACATTGGATAACAACCGCGGGCCCTGGAGCACCGTATAACAACCACTGAGTGCAAACGCAGCTGTTGCCAGCGTTGCCCAACCGATGATTCGTCTTGTGGCCATGGCGGTGTCGCTCCTCAATTGAAGTCTGATCGGTACCAATATACCCTGCACGATGGGCCCGGCAACCTCAGAACTGGTACGCCACACCAAGGAACAATCGATCACTCGTCACATCCTCGCGCAGTTCGCTTGCCGCTGAGCCCTCAGCCTGTTGGTAGGCCCCGTGGGTAAAGGCCAGATCGGCACGCACCATCTCGTCGAGGACGAGCCCGGCACCCAGTGTCCAGTAGCGCCGATCCTGCAGCACGCGAATCACCGGATTCGTCACCGGATCGGCAGCCCGCTGCGGGTCACGCGGCCCAATGAAGGGCAGTGGATCGGTGTAGTAGCCGCCACGCAGGTCGACTGCCACCCACGGAATCTGCCACTCGACACCCAGATGGTACCGCAGGATGTCGTCGTACTGATCCTCAAAGGAGGTGTCGGTGCGTAGTTGGCGCGCGTCACGATCTGCGTACTCGGTTTGCGTCCATTCCGTTGCGTGCACGGATGCCGCCAGGAGCAACTGCGGTATGGGGCGATAGGAGCCGCCCAGTCCAAAGGACAGGGGCAGGTCGATCTTGTAGCTGCTGCGGTAGTCGACGCTATGGGTGCTCTCGACGTGACCATCGTCGAACTCGACGACAGTGAAAGCCGTATCCGGTGGCGCCCGATAGGTAAACCGCACCTTGTGTGTCGGGCCCGTGGCGATCGTGGCGCCGACGCGCAGGTTTGGATCCTCGCGGGGGGTGCGCACCATGGCACCCAGCGTCGCCGTCCACGTCGTGCCGTAGTCATCGACGAAGAAGCTCTTGTCCATGAAGCGGCGCTCGAGAAAAAAGTCTTCCGTATCCTGGGAGATGAAGGTGCTTTCCGACTTGTCTTCCCCGGAAATCAGATTCAGCGTCAGCCCCATAGAAACAGAGGGCGACACATCAACGGCGGCGGCGATGGTGCTGACAACCATCCCACCTTCGTGAAAGAAACTGTCCGTGAAGGCCAGACTGTCGCCCAGGACACGACCGGAACCGTCGCGGCGGACGGGAATGGTGGGCAGATTCAGTCCCCAGTCGAAATCCTGCACGCGGTTGAAGCCCGCCGCCAGCACAAAGGCCCCCTGGTACACCGGAAAAGGATAGACGAAGCCAAGCGAGCCGAAGCGCGTATTCCTGACATCTGCCGATGCCGACGCCTCGATGGCGGTGCCATGGCCCAGGGTGGCACTGTTGTCCATGCTGGTACGCTGAAAGGCGACGTAGAGTTCGCGTTGCTGGATCTGCGCCAGGCCCGCAGGATTCCAGTAGACGGCGGTAAAGTCGTCGGCAACACCAACGTAGGCGCCCCCCATCGCCATCGAACGCACGCCCAGACCGGCGAAGTTGTCGATGGCGCGTTCCTCCTGGGCCAGTGCTGGAATCGCCATCAGCACCGCCACGGCAACAGCCAGGGACCTTCTCATCGTCAGAACATCTCCGTGTAACGTACAGCCAGTTCACGGCTCATATCCGGATCGGGCCCCCCCGACGCTCCGGATTCGTCTCCGTTCTTCAGCACATTCTTCAGCAGAATGCCCAGGTTCAGACCCTTCGCGGGTGACCAGTAGGCGCCGGCATTGAGGAATCCGCGACCTGAGCCGAGAGAATCATCATCGTTGTCGTTGAGGCCGAAGTCGTACTCCGCCACGACCGACAACTCTTCGTTGATCCTCTTGTCGATGCCAACCCAGCCATTGGGGCCATCATCATCGGCGGTCTCACTGCTCCAGTTGATCCCGGCGTGGACCCCGAACTGACCGAAACCGGAGACATAGTTCTTGCTGGCGGCGAGGAAGAACCCCTTGGACTTCACCTGATAACGCTCTCCCACGTGTGGACCAAACCCCTGCGTCTCGTAGCCCATGGCCAGCGCCGGCAGGGCCTCACTCTCTTCCAGGATCCGATAACGGGCCGCCGCCTCGACCCGGGGGTACCAGTCGATGGGATCGTTGCCGATAATGCCCTCGCCACCGAAGGACAGGCCGATTGTCATCCGACGCATGATGCCGGCCTGCAACTGACCGCTCAGGCCGCCCTGAGGAAACAGACGCAGGTCGACGGCGAAGCGTCCCTTGTCGACGAGGCCCGCAGTAGGACTGTCGACGAGACGGGCAAGTTCGTCGGACGTGGCATCCGTCTGTGCCGACGCCATCATTGGCAGGACACACAGCACCGCCAGAACGCGTGCCGCCTGTTGGCGGCCTTTCCATGGTGCTCTCACTCCGTCTTTTCTCCGTGTGCGTCGCCGGCGGTACGCTGCCAGCAAATCGTGCGTTCGTCGGCGGTGGCCCCGTGCTCGAGGCGGATCTCCCAGCGCCTGGCGGGCAGCAACTCGGGCATGCGCTCGGCCCATTCGACCAGGCTTATGCCCTGGGGATCATCGAAAAATTCCAGCGCCCCGATGTCTTCTAGTTCATCACTGGTTGCCAACCGATAGAGATCGAAATGGTACACGCTCAATGCAGTGCCCGCGTCCGAACGGCCCGTATAGACATTGAGCAGTACGAAGGTCGGGCTATTGACGACTTCCGTCACCCCCAAGCCTTCGGCGATGCCCTGAATCAGGCAGGTCTTGCCGGCGCCGAGGTCCCCGCTGAGAGCGACCAGATCACCGGGAGAAAGCTCCATCGCCAGTTGTCGGCCGAATGCCGCTGTCTGCGCGGCACCGGTCGTGTGAATCTGGCTCGCTGCGGGAAATTCGGTCACACTCACTTGGCCTCAAGCGTAACAACCGGCAGAATGACCTCCTCCAGCGAAATCCCACCATGCTGGAAACTGTCCTTGTACTGCCGCTGGTACTCGTTGAAGTTTGTCGGATAAACGAAGTAGAAATCCTCTTTGGCAATGATGTAGTTGGAACCCAGTCCGCTGGAGGGTAGACCCCAGGGCTCCGGTGCGTCGATCAACAAGGCATCCTTGCCGTCAACGCGCAGGTTGCGGCCGTGCTTGTAGCGCAGACTGGTCGAAGTTTCACGATCGCCATGGACCCGGGTCGCCCGTCCACCGCGCACGGCGCCGTGGTCGGTGGTGATGACAACGGTGGCATCGGTCCGCGCCAGGCGCTTGAGCAACTCAAACAGGGATGAATGCTCGAACCAGGACAACACGAGGGAACGGAAGCCACTCTCGTCCGGTGCAATCTCTTTCAACAGATCAGAATGTGACCGGCCATGGACCAGCATATCGAGAAAGTTGTAGACCACGGCAACCAGCGGCACGTTCGCCAGGTTGTCGGCCCGGCGCGCCAGGCTCTGGCCCTCGGCGGTATCGATGACTTTCACGTAGCGCGATTCGCCGTTCAGCTTGATCCCCAGATCAGCGATCTGATCATCAAGAAAACGGTGCTCGTGGCGGTTGAGGCTGTGTTCGTCATCCTTGCCGCCCTGGGACCACAGATCCTTGTACTTCCTGGAGATCTCCAGTGGAAACAGCCCCGAGAAAATGGCATTGCGAGAATAGGGCGTCGCCGTTGGCAGGATCGAGTAGTGGTAATCGCGACGCACATTGAAGAATTCGGAGACCATGGGCTCCAGAATCATCCAGTGATCCAGGCGCAGGCAATCGATGACGATGAAGAACACCTGCTTGCCCTGTTCCAGCAGGGGCGCCACACGTTCGGGTACAACATCCACCGACAGCGGCGGCGAATCGTCCTCACTGGCGACCCACGTCCGATAGTTGTTTTCGACGAAACGGCAGAACTCCTGGTTACACTCGCGGCGCTGATCCTCAACCATCTGCCGCAGACTGTTATCACCGATGCGACTGATCTCAATGTCCCATTCCGCCAGCAGTCGATGCACATCGATCCAGGTCCGCCACGTCATGTCATCGGTCAGCCAGGCGCGAATCTGATTTGACTTGGAGACGTAGGCCTGACCGGCCTGACTTTGTCGAATCTGTCGGGCGTCGAGGATCTTCTTGCAGGCCATGAAGATCTGACTCGGATTGACCGGTTTGGTCAGGTAGTCATCGATGCGTCGACCAATGGCCTCGTTCATCAGATGTTCTTCTTCATTCTTCGTGATCATGATCACGGGCACATTCGGGTCACGCACCTTCAGTTGTTCCAGTGTCGACAAGCCATCAAGACCGGGCATCATCTCATCGAGCAGAACCAGGTCGAAGTGTTCCTGTTGCAGCAGGGCCAGCGCATCTTCACCGTTGCTGACCGGCGTGACATCGTAGCCACGTTCGTTGAGGTACATCTGATGGGAACGCAGCAGATCGATCTCGTCATCCGCCCACAGAATCTTGCGTTTTGTCTGATCCGTCACTCACACTCTCTCTTTATCAATGCAGACAGGCAGATTGATCTCGAAGGTCGTTCCGGCGCCAGCTTCGGAACGCTGGATGTGGATGTGGCCACCATGGTACTCCTCGACGATGCGGCGAACGAAAGCCAGTCCCAGGCCCCAACCACGCTTTTTTGTGCTGAACCCAGGCTGGAACACACGTGCCAGATCCTCCGCGTGGATGCCGCGGCCATTGTCCTGGACCAGAATACGAACGCAACGCCGCTCCTCGTCGTGGTGCGTGGATATGCGAATACATCCCTCCTGCTGCACCATGGCATCGATGGCGTTCTTGAACAGGTTCTCGAAGGCCCATCCCATCAGCTCCGCATTCAACGGCACGGATGGCACAGTCTCCAGCTCGAGAACAAAATCATGGCGGCCGAACTGAGGGCCGCGCCCCTTGAAGTAGCCTACCGTGTCGGTAATGACATCGTGCATGTCCCCCGGCTTCAGTTCCGGCACCGAGCCGATCTTGCTGAAGCGCGAGGCGATCTGGTTGAGACGCCCCATATCCTGCAGCATCTCGCGCACGACGGTATCGACGGAGTCAGCCGCTGCGGCGCGGGCGTGTTCGTCAGCCGTCACCAGATCCCGCACGCGCTCCCCCATCAACTCGAGCCAGCCGGATAATGAGGACAGCGGGGTGCCCAGCTGGTGTGCCGTCTCCTTGGCCATTCCGACCCAGATGGAACGCTGTTCGCTGCGTCGGATGTTGCGTGATCCGACCCAGCCGATGAGCACGAACAGCAGCAGCACACCAACCGTGACGAAAGGTGCCAGCGAGATCCACAGTTGCCTGTCGCCATAGTGGATCCGCTGCTCGTTGTGCACCCGGAAGGCGAAGGGCTCAGTACGGGCGGCAATGCGGCCATAGAGCGCCTGCGCCTCAGCACTCGGTGGCGCCCCGTACGTGAAAGCCGGCAGATTCGGCCCGCCCCAGGCGATGACACGGCCAGCGCGGGAGAGCACGTAGTCGTCGCCGGAGCGCACCAGATAGTTGAGCGAATCCGTCGACACATGGAACACGGATGGGATCACACCATCCTGCTGCAGGGCCTCCACGACGGACTCCGCCTGGTGTCGATGGACCAACGCCGTATCGGCACTGGCCAACCCATGTGGACCACTCCAGGCAACGGCGTAGCCAGCGGGATCAACAATCACGAGGGCGTCGCTCCCCTGATAGACGCTCATGGTGGCTTCCGCGTTCCACGAAGCGCTGAGGGGTTCGTTGACGGCGTCCATTCTGGCGATTGCCTCGCGGACAGCGGCCAGAGCTTCGGTCGAGGTATCTTCGGGATCCGGCAATCCCGGGCCTTTCCAGCTGTTGATCCGGCCGCGATGGTCGGTGACGACGAGGGGAAAGGAGATGCTCGGGTTGAGGATGATATTCTCGAAAATGTCACCCGACACCTCGGAAGGCAGGGCCTCGGAGATCGCCAGACCATAGAGCTTGGCGTAGAGCTCGGCGCGATCCCGCTCCTGATCACGGAACTGCTGA
>CALFPI010000155.1 GCA_937919035.1 uncultured Gemmatimonadaceae bacterium | reverse complement strand
TCGAATCGATCGCGCGGCACGATGACGGACTCGACGACCTCGTAGCCGCGCTGGCGGAAGTCGGCGACCGCCTCTGCGTACGCCTTGCGGATCAGTTCATCAGGAGATTCAGCCCACATCGACTCGAGAAAGAGGATCGTCCCCGGCCGCAGACCACCTACGTCGATGCGGCTGTAAGGGACTTGCTCATTGAAGGCGACGACGACGTCGGCCGCTTCGCCCATATTGCTCACCGCATCGGTAGCGATGCGGATGCGATTGCCACTGGCGCCGGCCCGCGACCGGTACGGTGGCTCGATTTCAGCGGGGATGATCTCGACGGTCCAGACGCCGTTGCCCATGCGCGCACTGACAGTGCCGAATAGTTGTCCTGCGGTCTGTGCCCCTTCGCCGGAATCAGAGATGATCTCGACGATGTGTTCAGCAACCTCGCGGATCGCCGGCTGCGCGGGCTGTTCCACTGTGCTCTGACTTGCTTCAGCCAATTTCGTCCCGCTCCCACGTTGATACTTGTTGGCGGTGCCCAGGTGTCCTGCTGCATCCGTATCAGCAAACGAGGGGCCGATCCATCTGGCGGCCGTCCTGAGCGAGACGAAGGTGTCCCATGTATTGTCTGTCCCAGCGCCACTAGGTCTCGGCTGTCACACCTGGGACGAAATTGTCCCATATTCTGCCCCCCTTCGACCTGTGAGGCGACGCGACGTTGGTCATATGGCTGGCCCGTCTCTTGCACACAGGATCGCCAGGACCCCAGCCGCCCGGTTACCTCTGCAGAAGCAGGAGACCTATGAGAATTACCGACATACGGACCATGTGCCTGTCACGCCCCCACGAACCCGAACGTCAATGGCGGACGGCGACCTTTCTCGTACCCAAGGCAGACTGCACCGTCGTTCTGATCGAGACCGATGAAGGTGTGGAGGGTCTGGGTGAGGCCTGCTCTTATGGCACGCCGCCGCGAATCGCCGCCGAAGTCGAGCGGCTCAAGGCGGATCTTGTGGGCTGCGATCCCGTGGACGCGGTGCCGCCCCGCCCCGTGGGCCTCAATCCTCCCGTGGATACCGCTGCTGCCGGCATCGATTCGGCTCTGTGGGATCTGCGCGGCAAGCTCGCCGGCCAGCGTACCTGCGAGCTGCTCACCGAGCAGACGCCGCTGACCCGCATCCGGCTGTATGCCTCCGGGGGCGTTGACTACGACTGGGAAAACAACCCGGAATCCGTCGTCGACGAAGCCCTCGCCTACGTTGATGCGGGTTACACCGCCTTCAAGATGCGCATCGGCACCCACTGGGCCTGGGCGGGCGTCACGGTGGAACGTATGCTGGAACTGCTCGAGGCTGTGACCGATGCTGTGGACGGACGCATGGAACTGATGTTGGACGGCAATCAGCGGCTGACGGAGGCAGAGGCCCTGCAGATCGCCCAGGCCCTGTCAGAGTGGGGTTGGAACTGGTTTGAGGAACCGATCCCACAGACCGATATCGATGGCTATGCGCGGCTGAATGCGGCGGCGGCCATCCGTATTTCCGGAGGCGAGCAGTACACCACGGTTGAGCAGTTCGAGCCCTACCTGAAAGACAAGGCCTATGCCATCGTGCAGCAGGACGTCGGCTGGTGCGGCCTGACGGAGGGCATGCGGATCGCCCGGCGCGCCGTCGAATTCGGTGTACCCACCTGTCCGCACAACTGGCACAATGGCCTCATGGCCATGGCCAATGCGCACTTGGTTGCGGCGTTGCCCGATACGGCCGGCCACCCACACCTGCTGGAACTGAATATGTTCCAGGGGCCTCTGCAGTGGGATATGCTAAAATACAAGCCGCGGATCGAGGCGGGGTATCTGTATCTGCCGGATGCACCGGGTCTCGGCGTCGAACTTGCAGAGGATGTGGCCGCCCGTTTCCCCTTTGTTGAGGGGCCCTGGGGTATCAACATCGAGCGCTGAGGCGCTTCGTCGGCGGTCCTACCTCTGCGCTTCCGGCTCACGCAACCACACCTCGTACTCTTTCTGCCCCTCGGCATTGAGCGGATAGTAACGCTCGATGTCACCCGTTTCGCGCAGCCGGATCCGTTCGAAGACTTCGCGCCCTTCACGGGCGCGACAGTAGTCGATCACCTGCTGTGCGGCTTTCGGCGGCACCACAACCACGCCATCGTCATCGCCGACGATGATGTCTCCGGGCTGCACGAGAATGCCGCCACAACCGATGGTGACGTTGTAATCCCACGGGTACATGTCGAAATGGCCGGCGTTGTGCGGCGTGGCGCCGCGCAGAAACAGGGGGAGTCCCAGGTGCCTGGCTTCCGGCAGATCACGGATACAGCCATCCACCACCAGACCGCTGGCCCCCTTGGCGTGAATCGCCGTCATCAGCATGCCTCCCAGGCAACCCGTCTGCAGATTGCCGCGGCAGTCCACGACCAGCACATCCCCCGACCCGGTGGCGATCACCGCCGACCATAGCGCCGAGCGTGATTCCTGCGCTTCTTCCTGGTGGCCGGTGATCACATCCTCCCGTTTGGGCAGGAAACTCAAGGTCACGGCGGTGCCAACCATTTTCTGTCCTGGCGTGATGGCCACGGGCCCGACGAGGAAGTGGCGCAGAATACCACACGTCTCGCGCAGCCCGGAACTGATCGTCGCTGTGCCAAAATCTCGGAAGGGTTCCACCAGCTCCGCCGGTGGACGTTCAATCGGTTTCAGCCTGGCCAAGGAGTTCTCCTTTGCAGAAAGTGAGGTGCCGGCACCATGATACGGCAATTGAGAGCGCTGATGTTGACTTGTGCGCCCCTAGCGGAAAGGTGACCCATCCATGAGTCCCGTCTCGGCCCCCAACACGAGCAGCGACGTTTTCAGGCTCCGCTACATCATCGCCTCCTCGCTCTACGGGACCTTACCCCTGTCCGAGATCCTCCCCGAGGTGGGCAAAGCCGACAGCGAATACATCGACATCTGGCCGCGGCCACACGGCGATCAGCGGGAGCAAGTGGAGTTGATGGGGCACGAGGCATTCGCCCAACTCCTTGAGCAACACGCCGTAAGACTGGGTGTATCGACACGGTTCGATCTGGGTCCCTTTGGTCTGCAGCAGGAGATGGCTTTCGCCCGCACCTTCGGCGCCCAGCTGCTGGTCTGTGGCAGCAAAGGTCCCAAGGGACTGGCCGGTGGTGACCTGCGTGCTGCCGTCGTCGAGTTTGCCGAAGCCCTGCGGCCACACATCGACGCGGCTGCCGAAAATGGCGTGACCATTGCCATCGAGAATCACGGCAATGCCCTGATCGAATCACCGGACTCGATGAAGTGGCTCGTCGAGTTCACCGGCTCGCCACACCTGGGGATCGCCCTGGCGCCGTATCACCTGCCGGATGACGCGGCCCTCGTTGCCGGGTTGATCGAGGATCTCGGTGAGAACCTGGCCCTGTTCTACGCCTGGCAGCATGGCATGGGCTGTCATGAGAAGCTGCCCAAAGAACAGGAATTGATGCAGTTGCCCGGACGCGGCAGGCTCGACTTCGTGCCTTTGCTGGCGGCGCTGAAGAAGATCCATTACCAGGGCTGGACGGAGATCTTCATGCATCCCGTGCCGCGCGGCATCCCCATTCTCGATACAGCAGCAGAGGTCACAGCCGAACTCGAGCGGGCCCGGCAGTACCTCGATGATCTGGCGCGGGATCTGTGAAGGCCCGGCCCGTCACCCACGACCGATGTACGGCATGGTCGTTGCCATGATCGTCATGAACTGCACATTCGCCTCAAGGTCCAGCGACGCCATGTAGACGACGGCATTGGCGACATTGTTCACGTGCATGCGAGGCTCCTCCCGGGTGGAACCATCCGCCTGTGGCACGCCGCCCTTCATGCGCTCGGTCATGTTCGTGGCAGCATTGCCGATGTCGATCTGTCCGCAGGCGATGTTGTAGGTACGGCCATCGAGGGAGGTCGCACGGGTCAGCCCGGTAACGGCATGTTTCGTTGCCGTGTACGGCGCCGAGTTGGGGCGCGGCACCTGCGCCGAGATCGAGCCGTTGTTGATGATCCGCCCACCTGGGGGTGACTGAGCCTTCATCACCCGGAAGGCGGCCTGCGTACACAGGAATACGCCTGTGAGGTTGACGTTCACCACAGCCGTCCATTGTGCGAAGGTGAGATCCTCCAGCGGTACCGCAGGGGCACCCATGCCGGCATTGTTGAACAGCACGTCCAAGCGGCCAAAGCGTTGCGTGGTTGTGTCGAAGAGTTGCTGCACGGACACCGGGTCGGTTACGTCCGTCGGCACCGCCAGGGCAGCAGCACCGGCCTCGGCGGCGACCTGCTCAAGCTTGTCCACCCGCCGTCCCGCCAGCGCCACCGAGTAGCCGGCCGCTATCAGGGCCAGCGCCGAGGCCTTGCCGATGCCGGAACCGGCTCCTGTGACGATCGCGACTCGTTCTGTTGTGCTCATGCCGTGGTCCTTTCTAATGGGCCTTGCTGTCTGGTGAGTTTCCATACATCCGACTCCATGTTATTGCCGGCGATCATCCACAATGCATTCTCGTGAACGAGGACGCTTGCTGCGTGACGCGGTGCCCAGGGTGTGTCGGCCAATTCCTCCCAGTGCACACCATCGGCACTGTGCCAGACGTCGTTGCGGTTGGTGCTCAGTTCGTGCCAGCCCTCCAGCACCCACAGGCGATCATCGAAGGTGATCACTTCGTGGTACATTCTCGGGTGCCAGGGAGCAGCGCCGCTGACGCAGGTCCAGTCGACGCCATTTTCCGTACTCCACACATCGTTCCAGTACGAGCGTTGTGGTGTTGTCGGTGTGTCATACCGGCCGCCACCTGGCAGCCAGATGCGGCCGTCGTCTGCTGCCGCCGCGCCGATGGCGCCACGTGCGGGCCAGGGCGCCTGGGCACAGACACACGTCCAGTTTACACCATCGACAGACCGCCAGACATCTGCGTGAAAACACTCGTCGCCGCCACCGAAGGCGGGCATGGTCTGCCCACCCATCACCCAGATCGCCCCGGCAAAGACGACGGTGTAGTGCAACGCCCGTGGCGCCCAGGGGACCTGCGTACAGACGCAGTCCCAATCGACGCCGTTGGTGGAGCGCCACACGTCATTCTGATAGTGGCGCTGATTGGCATCCCCGCCAATGACCCACATGGCCCCGTCATGTACGGCGTAGCCCGCCGTGTGCCGGCCCTCCCAGGGGGCGTGTCCGTGCAGCGTCCATTCGGCGCCATTCGCCGACGACCACAGTTCGCTGTTGCAGGTCGTCGGGAAATTCTCCTTGTCCCCTGGATTCCAGCCCCCAAGCAGCCACATACGCCCGTCGAAGGAGAGCGCCCCGGCGCCATCCCTGGGGGCGAATGCTGCCTCAGCAGTCACCTGCGACCAGGTGTAGGTGGCTGTGCCAGCCACTGGGGCATTGCTCATATGCGACGTCCTTCCTTGTTTGGTGGCATGATACTCTCTGTGATCTTCGACCTGGACTGTACGCTTGTTGATCGTCGCCTGTCGATCGATGTCTATCTCGACCACTTCCTGCGGCGCTTCGGTGACAACCTGCTGGCCCTCGACAAGCAGCGCGTGCGCGAAGTCCTCGGCCGTGCTGACGGCAACGGCTACGCCGCCGAGACTCGTCCCGCGGATATCATCGCCGGCCTCGACTGGGACAAGGCCCCCACGGTGAAGGCCGTCGACAAGCACTGGTTAACAACCTTCCCCGACTGTTCGGTGGCCATGGAAGGTGCCCATGATGTGCTCGACGAACTGCGCGAAGCGGGCATGGCCCTCGGCATCCTGACCAACGGCAGCAT
>CALFPI010000154.1 GCA_937919035.1 uncultured Gemmatimonadaceae bacterium | reverse complement strand
GTTGTCAATGCGCAGTCCTTCGAGGCGACCTGTGGAGCGAACAAACTGCCAGAGCCCGGCAGCGTGCGCCCGCGAATAGGCGCGAGGATTGAAACCACTCTCGATCATCGACAGATAGAACAGGTCTTCCGGCAGGCCCGCCTCCTGAAGGATCGGCACGATGACGTCGCGATAGCGGCCGGAGCGACGGTGCCAGGCTTCCCATGTCTGCCGCCCCCGGGTCTGGAAGAAGTGAATACTGGCGGCGACCTGGGCGTTGGCATCGACGGGAAAATCACATTTCGGTGCCAATTGGTGGATGCGTATGAGAGGCACGGAATCGGCGGGAAGATCGCCGATTTTGTCATCGCCCAACTCCGTCAGTAACAGCGACAGAGGGCTGTCGGGTGACAGGTTCTCAATGTGGGGCAGAATGCTGAGGTAGGCTTGTTCGACTGCCCCAGCGATCGCATCCACCTCTGCTTGTGGATCCCGCTCGCCCAGTGCACCCTCCAGATAGGGGTTGTCGTCGAGTGCGGCCAGGGCGTAGTAGGCCTGGTCGAGTTCCTCGCGCGCACCATCAAAGCGATCTGCAACACCCTCATCGAGTCCGCGCAGCCAGCGCCATCGTGCCATGCGCAGGGTGCCATCAAACTCCTGTTCCAGGATCGCGTCCACCGCCAGCGAGTCTACGACGGACGCCGCAGAGGATGCCGGAGCCGTGGATCGGACCGCCCAGAACGGCGCGCATGCGGCCATCTGCAGGGCCCACAAAGCCCCACATGCCATGCCGACAAGGTGAACAGCTCTCACCGGCTCTCTCCCTCTTCGCGAGGCAGATAGACTTCTGCCCGAACGGCCGTGGCTGTGCGGAATCCGAGGGACCGGCACCGTTCGACGAATTTCTGTGCCTCCGTCTGCGTGCGAAAGCTTCCGGCGAGCACCTTGTGCCACGGCGCGTCGAAGGTCGAACTGACATCCTCGCGTTTCAGGCGCTTCATGACCTGTCGGCGATACTCCTGGGCACCCGCCTGGTCCATGAACTGACCGATCAGCACCCGCCATCCCTGCAGGCGGAACAACTCGGATTCCTCAGGTGTCAGCGCCGTATCCGGTGTGGCCGCCGTTGCCGACAGGGTCTCGACGGCAAGGGAATCTGCCGCAGGAGCAGCAGCTGCCGCAGGCAGTGTCTGTGCTGAGCGTAGTGTATCACTGACGAGGAAAGCGCCTTCATAACCGCGACTGAGAGCGGCAATCTGCAGGCGCAGTTTTTCTGCATCGCTGCTGCGCGAAAGCTGGCCGGCGCGGACCGCGAATAAACGTCCCTGAGGCGTCACCTCGGCGGGTACGTCGAAGCGGCGCCGCAATTCTTCGGCGATTCGATCGGCGCCATCCTGCTGGCTCAAAGCGATCACCTGTACCTGGTAGATGACGATATCGACGCTGTCTGCCGTGGCGACGTCCGCTTCGGCAAGCCGGGCGGGATCAACTGAAACGATGGTATCAGTCGCAGCAACACGTACCGGGGCGGGCGCAGAAAATACCGGCTGAATCAGGATCAGATCATCGCGAAACCGGGCCGGATCGAATTCCTCGCGCGCCGCCACATCGGTGCTGCCTGCCGGGGCGGTCCCGCGATACACCGGGGCGGTCTGGGCGTGGCTGGCACACCCACTCATCGACAGGGTGGCCACACCCGTGGCCGCCAGCAGGCGGATGGCGGCGTGCAGTGCGCGGTTCATCGGCTGGTACTCGTGGCGAAGGCAGGAATGGCCTTGCCCCAGGCCTGCAGGACGTTGTCATAGGGCGTCCGCGCCACACCATGCTCGGTGATGATGGCAGAAACCAGGTGATGCGGCGTCACGTCGAAAGCCGGGTTGAAAACGCGTACGCCCGCCGGCACTGTACGTCGGCCAAAGCCCTCAGTGATTTCGTGGGCGGCACGTTCCTCGATGGGAATCAGGTCACCAGAGGCCAGTTCGAGATCTACGGTCGAGGTGGGTGCTGCCACATAGAACGGGACGTCATGGGCCCGCGCCATGAGCGCGACGCCATAGGTCCCGATCTTGTTGGCGACGTCGCCATTGGCCGCAATGCGGTCTGCTCCGGTGATCACACAGTCGATTCTGTGGTCCCGCAACACGGAAGCGGCAGCTACGTCACAGATTACCGTCACATCGATACCTCGACGCTGTAGTTCCCATGCAGTGAGCCGAGCGCCCTGTAACAGCGGCCGAGTCTCATCAGCAAACACCCGCACTCTCTTGCCCTGTTCTGCGGCGGCGTAGATCACACCAAGGGCGGTACCCCAACCGGCCGTTGCCAGGGAGCCGGCATTGCAGTGGGTCAGGACTGTGGCATCGTCGGGCAACAGGGCGGCACCATGTTCACCCAGGAGCCGACACAAGCGCCGGTCATCCGCATCGATCCGTTGCGCTGCCGCGACAAGCGTGGCATACAATTCGTCATCGGAACAGCCAATGGCGGCATCAAGCGCCTGTTGCATGCAGTCCAGTGCCCAGAACAGATTGACCGCTGTCGGCCGAGTACGGCCGAGGCGCGTAACAGCAGCCGAGACAGTTGTGGCACTGGCACCTGTTCCGCGACCATGCCAGGCTCCGAGGGCGACGCCGTAGGCGGCGGCAACACCAATGGCGGGAGCCCCCCGCACACGCAGGGATTCGATGGCTTCGGCGACGGTTTCCACGTCCATGCAGTTGAGCAGGACTTCTTCCACAGGCAGTAACGTCTGGTCCAGAAGTACCAGAGCCGGCGGCACTTGCGATGAGGCTTCGCGCCACTGCAGTGTTGGTGGTGGCTCAGCCGCCATCGCGCAGGCTCTTGGTCACGGGGGCAAAGTCAAATTCGCCCACGCTGCTGCCTCCTTCAATGGCCAAACGATCGTCGAAGTGGGTTGCTTCGGCGTCACCCCACAGGCGTTCCAGGGCGTAGAACTCGCGGGCTTCATCGCGAAACACATGAATGACGATGTCCACCAGGTCGAGCAGGACCCAGCGCAAAGACTCGGTGCCCTCGATGTGCCATGGCTTGTGTCCCGCCTCACGCAACGCACCGGCCACGTTGTTGGCAACGGCACGGACATGTGGCTCGGACGTAGCGGTGCAGATCACGAAGAAATCGGCGGCATCACTGACACCGCGCAGGTCGATCAACACGACGTCGAGGGCCTTCATCTCGTGTAGCGTGTCAACGATCAGGCGCAGACGGGCATCTTCATCGACGGGAGTTACGGATTCAGTGTCTATGATTTCTGGCTCCTGAGAGGCCTACGGCTCTAGCAGGCCGAGGCGCTTGTAGTCACGACCGACGATCACGGTTACATCCTCTAGACGGTATGTGTCGTCGCTGATCTGTTGAATCGTGTGTGGAATCCCCAAGGCCCTGGCAACACCACGGGCGCGTTCCATGTTGCCGGAACGATCTATCACGAGTGACTCAAGAAAATCGAAACTCCACGCGTTGCCCTCGTGGATGACATCCATCCCTCGTCCCCGTGCCTTGCGCGTCATGCGTGCCGCCACATGCGGGTCACCGCAGCCATTGAGTACGGCAATGCGGAATGACCCCTGCGGCGTCGGCGCCAGTTCCGGACTCGGCATCTGTTCCGAGGACTGCCACTGCGGACGCAGCGCAACCACCAGAAGGACGATACCGGCGACACTGGCCAAAAGCCAGAGGGCTTTCTCCTGCACGAATATGCGGGGTCCGAAGATACAGGGGTAGGGGGAGAGCAGATGGAACGGACGGGCATGGGGTTGACCCGTTTGCTCACCAGAGGCCACGCTCAGGACAGTTGGTGCAGTGCCAGGAGCGTTACAGGTGAGTACTAAGATGGCAGCGAGCGCTGCTTAAAGTCAATGACAAAAGCCCAAAGTCAACAAAAACCTGAGGACAAATACGGAGCCCAAAAGCCAGTGACACGGCGGCACGTCGGCGCATGCGGAAGTCTGTGGGCCGCACCCGGACCCTACGTCGGCAGAAGACCCATACCGATGCGGACAAAAAGATAGGCCGAAGCGGCGAACGTGATGGCGCGGGCAAAGCGGTCGGCTATATCAGCATGTGCGTCCATTGGGGATCCTGTTCAGGTAAACGTGCAGTGAACAGACAGGCAGTAGCTACACGAATAGATACTGCACAAAAGATCCCCCGTCAAGCTGAAATCGTACGGACGGATGACGCCCGGACTGACGGCTAGAACAGGCCGGAGTACTTGAAGGTCATGATATAGTCCTGGCTCCCCTTGCGCTTGGCGGCGGTGCGAGAATCGTAGATGTCCCAGCCGAAACCAAAAAGGAACTTGTCTTTGTACATCGACACGGCGATACCCAGGGATACGGCGATTGAGTTGCCTGTGGACAGAGCTTCCAGGACGTTGCCGGTAGCCGTAAGGTGAACCCCCGATATGGCGGGGTGTTCGCCGTTGTGAAAGCCAACGAAGGCGATACCGGGCAGCCCGATCAGGCGTTCCGCCTCGCCTTTGACGGTGTTGCCGTCTTTGTCCGTCCAGTCACGGCCGGGCCGAATCGTCAGGAATGAGACCAGAGGTTTGGCCTCGAACTCCCACTTCCAGCCACCCGCCTCCAGAACCTGACTCACAGATTGCGGCGGGGCGCCGGGGTAGCTGTGTGTCGTCAATTTGAGACGCACACGTCTGATGCCCGTCTCCTTGAGACGCAGGTTGAGATCCTCGGCCAACATACTGCCATCCGAGTCCTCGTAGATCTGCACGCTCAACTGCTTGCTACTGCCCTTCGGGTCATAATTCTCGTCGAGCTGCGTCCACTCGACATCGATACGACGCCCGATCAGAGCCTGACGCAGAGAATCGGGCAGCAGAAAGCGGAGATCGACCTTGGTGCCGTCGCGTACCACCAGAGGCGTGTTGTTCCACGGCACTGGCAGCGGCTGTGGATCATCCTTGCGGGACATTGTTACCGACGTGATCCGGGCGAGATCCACGTTTTCCAATGCGCCCTGACCCTTGATCTTGATGGGCTGCGCCTTGTCACGAACGTCATTGCTCACCAGCAGGATCTGGCCGAACCGTTCACCCAGAGCCTCGGGCGAGAAGTGCACCCGAAGGGTGGTCGACTGCCCTGGCTCCAGAGCGAAGGCCTGGGGTTCGAGTCGGGCCTCGTGCGTCAGGGAATTGGCCTCGACACGCAGGGACGTGTCCCCGGAGTTCGTCGCCACGAGTGTCCGCATGGTGCTGTCTCCGAGGACGACGAAACCAAAGTCGACGGGACCAGCGGGGTGCAACTCAATCTCGGCGGCGACGCCAGTGCCATTGAGCAGGACCTCGAGGGTCTCGGTGCCCTCTTCCCAGAAACCCTCCAGGCGAAGCGTTCCCGTGCTCAGGCCGCGACTCGCAGGTTCGTAGGTAACGTTGATCGGCAGGGACCGCAGACTGTTGGCCGGCAGCAGGAACTTGCTGTCCGGCGACACCTGGGTGTAGAGCGAGAACTCATCACTGGTGGAGCGGATACGGTTGATGGTGAAGTCGGCGTTGCCGTCGTTGACCAGATCGATGAGACCGTTGCTGGCCTCCCCCACGGGCACACGGCCGAAATCGTACGCTGTGGGCGTCAACTTGAGGAACTTTCCCGTGCCGCGGAGCAGGAATCGCTGACGGCCGGCTTCGGTCTCCAACCAGAGCACCGCTTCGCGGTCGCCGATCTCTTTGGGCAGGAACGTGAGGCTTACCTTGCTGCTTTCGCCAGGTTGCAGCAGAACAGCGCCGGTCTCCAGACTGAATTCGGCGTCGGTGCCGGTCTCCAGTTCCAGGTGTGTCGTGAAGGGGCTGCCGCCGCGGTTCCATAGCAGCAGTTGTTCACGGGCGGGGTTGCCAATGGGGACACTGCCGAACTGGATCGGTGTGCGGTTCAGCACCTCGATCATAGCCGGTGTCACCTGGGCACGCCCCAGCAGCGGCAACTCTACATCTGGCTGCTCCGGATCGTTGCTACGGAGAGAGATCGCGCCCACCACCGGTCCTTCATAGCGGGGTTTGAAGATGATGGGTATGTCCTGGCGGGCGCCGGGCTCGATGGTCAGAATGGAATCCTGGGAGATGGCAAAGGCTTCATGGTCGATACGGATGTCGACATCGAGCCTGGCGCGACCGCGATTCAGCAGGGAGAGCGAGCGCCGCTGATAGGCACCGACCTCCACCGTCTCAAAATCGAAGCCGATCTCCGGCAATGGCGAGATCACGAGGCGTGGCGCCAGGCCCTCGCCGCTGAGGGGTACATCGAAGACACCTGCCGGCAGATCAGCGGAATAGACGGCGATACGGCCACTGACGGTACCGTCAGCAACAGGGGCGAAATCAACGTCAAGGCTGATAGACCCACCCGCCGGCACTCGTCGTGCCAATGCGCTGGTCAGCGAGAACCCGATGTCTGCAGGAATGACGGCGATGCTGTCGACAACGAATTCGATGCGGCCCGTGTTGGTCAACTGTGCGGACCGCTGCACGGACGAACCCACCGGCGTTGTACCGGCCTCGATCCCGGCATCACGACGCAGACCGATCACGGGAAGAGTGACTTCTGCCTGCAGCGATACTGTGAACTCTTGGCTGCCGAACAGTTCTTTGGTCCGCAGCGTCAACCGACCGGTGTATACGTCGATGGCAGTAGCTCGGAAGTGCAACGTGAGGCGCCGTTCGCCACCAGCAGCGAGGCGCAAAGTATCTGCATCGATCGAGAACAGTTCGCTCTCGAGGTGCAGATTCACCTCTATCCTGCTTGTGCCGGGATTGCGCACCACAAGCTCTCGACTGATGGAGGCCCCGGGCTTGAGGAGGCCGAAATCGATGGCTTCGGGTGTCACCTGAAGCGCCTGAGCTGCGGCACTTGGCGCAACAAGCGCAGACGTGCCAAGCAGGGCAAGACAGACGGCGGTGCCGAACACGCGGCGCAGCCTATAGAGGCTGGAGGGCATCAGAGAATATGATTGGCGTGTGGCGAAAATAAAGAAAGAGCGACCAACCCACCAGAATGCCGAAAAAACATTGTCGAAGTTCCACGTTCTTCAAGAAGAGTGGAAAACTTCCAGCAGGGCAGACTGAAAATGTGAGTTCAGGTCACTCTTTATGCGATGCAAGATAGCCGCGTCCTTGCTGACTGTCAACCAGCAATCAGGCGTTGGCAACCAGGCCCCATTCTAAGGTAAGACTTGGCGCGGTGTATACGGTTCCCATCAGGAGGGCTGCAGGATTTCATGCAGTCCGGTAACAAGGCGGCTCATGCCTTCTTCAACCGTGTGTCCCTCGAGCGAGCCGTAGGCGATGCGCAGATGACAGAAGTCTGTGAGACCAAAGCCGGATCCGGGGATGACGGCGACCTTGTGGTCGCACACCAGGCGTTCGACGACGGCCATAGAGGACAGCGGTGTGTCGAGACGTGCCAGCAGGTAGAAGGCGCCATTGGCCTGCGGGACGATGCAGCGTGGTGCCAGTTCCTGCAGGCGCTGCAGGCACATCCTCCGCACAGTGTCGATATCGGCAACGTATCTCCGGCAGTATTCGGGACCTGCCTGCAGCGCCCCAGCGGCGGCCAGCTGCGAAATGACAGGTGGACAGATGAGAACAGTATCCTGGCTTTTCTGCAGCGCTCGCATCAGGGCCTGCGGAGCAACCAGATAGCCGACGCGCCAGTTGGCCAGCCCATAGGACTTGGAGAATGAGAACAGCGAGATCGTGTGTCCGGCACTGTCGGGCAGCGACCCCGGGGACAGATGGCGCATGCCGTCGTAGGTGAAATACTCGTAGGCCTCGTCGCTGACATGGTAAACACCGCGCCGGCGGCACAAATCGTTGACCTGGCGCAGCGCTTCAGGTGCGTAGACTACGCCGGCAGGGTTATTTGGCGAGATCGTCACCACCATGCGCGTGCGCTCGGTGATGGCCGCCTCGATGGCCTCAATGCGGAGGCCGTAGCGCTCATCTGACGGGACGACAATGGCGCGGGCGTTGGCCATGGCGATGGCCATCTCATGGTTGAAGTAGAACGGTGACATGACGATGACCTCGTCGCCCGGATCACAGACAGCAAGAACGATGTGATAGAAGGCCATGTTGCTGCCGGCTGTCACGAACAACACCTGCTGCTCGTCGTCGAGATGTATCGCATTGTCGTTGGCCAGTTTGGCGCGCAGCCCCTCCTGCAACTGAGGGATCCCGTCGGCACTACGGTAGTGATGATCTGCCGGGGCGCCGCCAAACCCCTCGATGGCGGCAAAGGCCTCTGGCGGTGGTCCGTAATGGACCACACCCTGGCCGAGCGAGATCGTGCCCGGATTGTTGCGGATGAGTGCCGCAACATCCGGAATCACGGGTGCCTGTACCGCGTTCATCCGCTGCGACAGATGGGTTGGGCTGCTCATGAATGCAACACGGCCTGCATACGGTCGTAGAGGCGGTCGATTTCGCTGCGGGTCTCGCTATCGAGTTGGTAGGCCAGCGGCCCGCGGTGTACCTGATTGGGAAACAGGCCCTGACGATGCATGAGATGCCGCTCCGTGACGATGTAGCCGTCGAGGCCCCCCTGCATCTGCAGAGTAGCGATGGCGCAGATCGGCAGATAGACCTCATAGGCCCGGTCCCAGTCGCCCGCAACGCAGGCGTTCCACAACGTCACCAGGCCGTCGAGCAGTTCGACGCCAGGAATCGTGCCTGTCACTCCTCGTCGATAGGAGTCGATGAGCAACACGCCCCCTGAACCTTCGAATACCTTGGCTTTGCCGTCCGTCAGGTCACGCAGTGCAGAAATGCAGGCCCCCAGCGGTGTCGCTTCGGGTTTGAACATGATGCGCTCGCCCTGCTTACGGAAGAGTTCCGCCTGGAAGCTCAGGCTCATCGGTTTGCCGACGTACGAACTGGCATCCTGGATGATGAGAGGCAGCGTGACTTCTTCCAGCAATTCTTCGAAATACTCGGCCAGTTGTGGCTCCGCCAGGCCCTGTGACAGAGGCGGGATCACCATAAGCCCGGTGGCGCCACCATCCTCGGCGGCACGGGCAAATGCACGCGCCTGAACCGAGCTTTCGGCGCCGACACTGATGATGACCGGTCCCCGTTCCTGGGCGAATTTGACCAGCTGTGCGGGCATCTCCAAACGCTCCTGCGCTGTGAGCCGCAGGGTGTCAGAAACCAGGGCCAGACACAGGCCGTTGGCGCCGGTGTCGAACAGGTAATCGACCTCACGTTGCAGCGTGGCGAAGTCGATCCGCAGATCCTCGAGGTAAGGCATATGCACCACAGGCAGGATTCCACGGATGGACTCGGCTTCAGCAGGCATCGATCTGACTCCTTTTGGCACGGGCAGTGGCGACAACCTCGCGCTGGACCTGCAGAACAAAGTCCTTCACGTCAGCCGAGGCTGCAGCCATGTAGTAGGGGAATTTCCGTCGTCGATCGTAGTTCGGCTCGATCCCGCCGACCAGAAAGCAACTGGCGCCCGCTTCCTCGGCGATCAGGGATGGT
>CALFPI010000153.1 GCA_937919035.1 uncultured Gemmatimonadaceae bacterium | reverse complement strand
CGACAAACCGATCCGGCAGATCAAGGGCAGCAAAGGCGGCGTCCACACTTGCTGTGCCATTGCGCGGCTGCGCTACGAGTTCGCCGATCAGTCCGTGCCCGTAGCGCTCTGCGAGGTACGACATGAACAGATAGGTAACCCCGTAGTAGCGAGCCGAATCCGTGAAGTTCCAGTCTGTCAGTGAGGTGTGCGGGTTTTCGAGAAACTGTGGCACAGCCTGTGGGTCGGCTTCCGGATAACCGACCAGTTCTTCGGCGTAGCCGGACAGGCCCTCATCAATCCAGGGATCCTCGTCGGCGTCCCAGCGCCAGTGTATGAGGTGCTGGAATTCGTGCGCCAGCGTGCCCAGCGCCAGATGGTTGTCTCGCCGCAGGAAGGTCTCATCTATGAACAGGACATCCCGGCGATACTCAGGGATGTCGTTGCCGGCGACGGCCGGATCGAAGTAACCGACAACGTTCGGACTGCTGATGTTGAGTACCAACAGAAAAATCCGCGGGTCGCCATCCACGTCAGCAGGTTCACCAAAGGTCGTCGCCTCCAGTTCATAGACGCCGCGTGTGGGATCGGCAGGGCTGGACGAGTCAAAGAGCTCACCGAGTGCATCTACATGACTCTGCAGGATCGAGCCCCCATTGGTGTCCCAATGGCGATTCTCGACGAAGACGTAGGCGTGCGCCCCGACCCGTTGGCAGGTAGCCGGGATCAGCGACGAACCGCTGATCGGAAAGAACAACTCGGTGCCGACTTCAATCTCTGCAGATGCCTGAGTTCGTTTGGCCGATCCGGTGGCCGCTGCGTTGGCCGTATCTGGGGGCAGCTGCATGCGGCCCGCCGCGTGCTCAGCCTTGAGCCAACCGGTGCCGCAGCGGAGCGGCGCATAACCGGCCTGATTGTCAGCGCGCACACTCGCAGACGACGAAAAAGTCACCATCGCTGCGATGAGGAGATGGCGCTTCATCTTTAGAAAGGGTGCGTAAGCACGAGATCGAGGCGTTCCGGCTGCCATTTCCAATCCAGCGTCACGGACGCAGGCGCCGCGTCGAGGGGCTGCCCGTCTGTACTGCCACGTGCCGCATGTACTGCCGCCACCAGGTGATTGACAACGATGAGACCCGTTACGTAGAGCGCGTTGCGCTCCATGGTCTGTGCGGAGTTGCGCAATTCCCGATAGCGCTCGCGCGAGCTGTCGGCATCCCACTCCCAGGAGAATTCAGGCGTGTCGGCGTAGACTTCGGCACGCGGGCCATCATCGACAACAGCGAACAGGTTGTGTTGCTGTTGGTTGGCGTAGAAACCGAGATCATCGAGAAACACGTTGGACTTCCCCGTCGTCTGGGCGCCGGCATGGGTCCCAGCGTATGTCAGGTAGGTCTCGCGGCGGATCCCGTACACACCCCGAAGTCCGGCATAGCTGGCCCACAAGGCCGCTTCCGTGATGATGAAACGCATTCCAGGACCTGGATTCTTTGACGCGTGCTGTCCCCAACCTGGAATCACCAGTGAGCGCCAGAACCGACCGGCGCCACCCTCGGCCGCTGCCGGAGCAGCCGCCGTTGCCAGTATCACCATACACAGCAACGTCGTCGTCCACACTCTTGCGACAGACATCATTACTCTATGGGTCGATAGGCCATGAACATGGGCGTCGTACCGACACTGCCACCCATGGCAACGCCGAATCGAGTCCGGCGATCGATCACGGCCTCATCCTGACCCTCGTTGCGAGCCCGGGCAACCCGGGCGGCATCAATGGCGCTGAAGACGTGGTTGACCAGTCGCAGCCCCTGAATCGTCGAGGCTCGTTTCAGGTACTTGTTGCTCTCATTGCGGTCGACTTCGTACGAGAGCCGCGTTTCCGACTGGAAGTTCTCGGCAGAATCGACTTCGGTGAACTCGACCCGGTTGCCGGTGTCACTGTCATGCACGTCGTCCCAGCCGGAGACGAACTGATCGTATTTGCCGATGAGTTCGTAAAACTGCTGCTTGTCGGAGCCCGGGCAATTGGCGATCGCAGCAGGAACCGGCACCGAGGAGGGCGCCGCCTTGACGAACGATGAGCAGGGCAGCGCATGGGTGATCGACGAAAAACGGCTGTTGCGAGAATCGCGCCAGGCGAGATAGTTCCACGGATTGTAGGTACTGTCGGCACGAACGCGGAACGCATCTTCCAGGTCGTCTCCCTTGCCCTCCCACGTCCTGCTGGTCGCGACGCCAAGCACCTCAAGGCCGAAAAACATCACTGCACGGGTCTTGCTGCCGACCCAGAATTCACCCGAACCTGGCAGAATCGCAGACATCAGCGCCGCCACGCCCGGAGACTTTCTGTCCTGTTTCGGCACCCTCTCGGGGATGACGGTCGAGTCGCTGGCAGCAGCCTGTGCCAGCAGGATCGACGCCACATCTCTTGGTTGACTCAACTGCAGATCGGGCGTCAACCTGGGCAGCACGAGAGGGTCCGCCTGGGCCACGGTCGCGCACAACAGCACAGTGAGCACGATGGTCGCCAGCCAATGGTCACAGTTCTTCGTCCATGTCATACGCTTGCTCATTCCCCGGGATCGGTCCAATTGATGTAGTTGAACAACAGTGTAAGGTACAGCTTCCATGGCCCCTTGTTGTCGACCTCATCAAAGCCATAGGCCGCATCGAACTGGATTCGCGTCGGCAGACTGTAGAAAGAGATGACATCGAGTCGGACCTGCAGCCCGGCATCACGAACCGGCGCCTTCCGGTTGAGGACCGGGTCGGGGTCAGACATGTTCCCATCCCAGGCCTTGCCGACGTCACCGTACAGGGCCGCGTAGAGCTTGTCGACATAGAATGGGCCAACCCGCCGATGCACCGCGGGCCAGACAGGAAAGCGCCACGTTGCGTGCGCCATGGCGGCCTTGCGACCTTCACTGCTGTAGTAGGTGTAGCCGCGCATAAAGGGCAAGCCACCGAGGTGAAAGTCGAAGAAGTCACCGACGCTTTCCGTGTCGCCACGGTCCGAGCCGATCATGCCGCCATAGGCTCGCAGCCCAAGAGTCGTGTTCCGTGGCAGACTGATGAACTCGCGCCAATCCACCGTGACCTGATTGTAGAACAACCGCAGGTACTGCTCCTGTAAAAAGGAGGTATTCTGCTCGTTGAAGCCCTCGATGAACCAGTTGAACATGCGGTCATAGCGAAGGTAGATCCGCCGCCCGCCCCGTGGATTGATATCACGATCCTGGCGCCGCGCCACAGAGTCGTGGCGATAGACGAAGGCCAGATCAAATCCGTTGAGATAGGTATAGCCAATGGGTTTGCCCTGGATTCGCTCAAACCCGGGCCGACCGTCCCCGCGCGGGAACAACTGATCGTTTTCCAGACTCGCATCGTAGCGATCGTAGGCGAGGCTGACATCGATCTGACTGGCGCGATTCAACTGGCCGCTGACACCCGTCGTCAGCCGGTTCAGGCTGAAGTTCATGCCTTTGACGAAGAAATCACGCGCTTCGGAGCTGTCGCCGCGGGCCGAGTGTCGCTTCATGTGGATGAAGCTCAGGCGCCACGTCGGGCGGAAGCCACGAAATCGATAGACCGCGTAGAAATCGCGGTCACCGTTGGCCGGGGTGTAATTGGTGGCGCCGAAGATGCTCTGCTTATCGAGGGCCTCGGACGTGCCAAAATACGCCCCCGCCTTGAGGTGGCCCTCGTCAAAGGTCAGTCGTGGCATGACCGTCGTACGCAGCATCTCCATGCCGTATGGTTGTGCCGGCCATGCGGCGGCGGCAGCAACCGGCGCTTGTTCCCAGAGCCCGCGACGGCCACTCGTGAACAGCGCTGCATCTACTTGTGTCGCCTCGGCACGAGCGATTTTGTGCAGGCTGAAACCGTCGGTGCCATAGCCGCTATAGATAATGTCGCCGGCGGCGTTGGCCGTTGGGAAGAAGGCGCCACCACGCACATTGGTCACCTGCTCGATGGCGCCGCTGACCATGTCGAGGGCGTAAACGTTGAACACACCGGAGACGTCACTGACGAAGAGCAATTCCGTGCCGTCCGCTGACCAGGTCGGGTCACGGTCGGTTCCCGTCGAGATGATGAGAGGCTCAAGGACGCCGCTCCCCTCAACTTCGATGAGACCGATGTCGCGCTGCCCCGCCAGCGACCAGGACACGGCGATACGCCGACCATCAGGGGACCAGCGTGGTGTGTACAGCTGGGTTGTATCGTCGAACCGCAGCAGCTCTCGGACGTTGCCCCCGTCGCGATCCGACAGAGCCAGGGCAGCACCGTCGGCACCAATGCGGACAAAGGCAATGCTCTCGCCATCTGGTGACACGGCCGGATACTGGGCGCGCAGATTCTTTGTCAGCTGCGCGGTGCGTGGGTCGGCGGGAACATGAACACCCGTAAGGGCGGGCAGGGTCCACAGAGCCTTGTCCAACCAGCCGCGGTCCGCCGCCTGCAGATCCTGGTCATACAGATCGGCCCGGCGCGAACCGAACTTGTCGGCGGACTTCTTGCGCACGAAAAGCAGGTGCTCGCCGGAGGGATCCCAGGCAGGAACGGAGGCTACACCGTGGGCCACGAACTCATCCTCGCCGGTCTGCAGATCCCGTATCAGCAGCGAATGGGGTCCATAGTGGCGCTCGCCGGTGGACAAGTAGGCGACGCGCTCGCCATCCGGCGCAAAGACCGGCGCCGTGTTGGAGAAACCACTGTCGGTCAGTCTGCTGCCTTCGCGCGGCGCACCCATGGCGTCGATCTGCTGTGCATATCTCTGTGCCATGTCATCGCGCCAGTCCCGCCAAAGGGCCTCCGCTGGCCGACCGGTGACCGCTTGCAGCGCACCACTGACATTCATCGTCTGCCACTGACCGACATGCCGGCAGATCTGGGCCAGGGCCGAGTCACCGTAGGTCGTGGCGATATAGCTGACAAACCCGTAGCCGTGATCGTAGACGAATTCATTGCCGAAACCGCGCTTGCCGAAGACGCCCATGTCTTCGAGAGACAGCAGCGTGCTGTCGAGCACCGCCGTGCGCAGGATCATGTCACGATGGCTGTCCCAGCGGTCGTGATGCACGGACTGTGTTTGGTACTGGGCAACACCCTCGGCAAACCACATGGGCACGACGGTGTTGGCCAGGGGCATCACCGTCAGCTGGTTGGGCGCACCCGTGAGAATATCATCACGGTTCTGTTCGCCTTTGTAGCCGAAGTACTCGATGAACCACGCCGGAACACGTTGGGATCCCTTGCGCGCGGCGCCCAGAGAGATGATGTGGACGAATTCGTGGGTGATGACATTACGCAGCCAGTCGGACGTCCCACGCAGTTCAAAATCGTGCTCCAGTGGTGAAGTCCAGATCTCGATGGCATCGTGATAGAAGTACGCCGCGCCATTGGCGTAATCGTCGTAGTCCTTGAGGATGATGCGAACGGGACCATCCGGGCGATAGTCGTAGAGTTCGGTAACGGCTTCCCAGGCGGCCTCGCCAATGGCGGCGGCGCGCTGCGCCGTCGACGCCAGGCCGTCATGAAACAGCACACGGAAGTGTTCGGTTTCCACAATCTGCCAGGTCAATTCAGGATGGTTCTGTCCGTCGACGGGAAGGGACAGCGATCCCAGCAGCAGCAGGCAGACAATCGAGGCACGTCTCATCGACTCACCGCCATACGCAGCGTTACGTCTCCCTTCGTGCCGTCCACCCCATGGGCGCTCAAGCGGCAGAGGTAGAGGCCGCTCGCATAGGCATCGACGGGCCAGGACACTTCGTTCTCGGCACCAGCGCGCAGATCCGTTGCGGCGATCTTACCCATCTCATGGCCGATCGCGTCATAGACTCGCAGCGTTACGTCTGCATCTCGACTCAGATAGAAACGAATCGTCGCCGGCTCCGTAGCACCGTCGACGGGGTTGGGGTAACAGTAGGCCCGTGCTGCGGGCAGCAATTCACCTGGCTGTTGCACGGGTGGCACATCGCCGACTTGGGCCTGAGCCCGCAGACCGGCTGCACTGCCCGCAGCCTGTGCCCAGCCAGGGGCGCCGCCTTTGACAAAGGCCTCTTCCCAGAAGGACGGACGCCACGAGTAGACGACATCTGCAGCTGCAACCAGCACCTCGATGGCGCCGTCGTTGTCGATATCGGCAAGCAACGGCGCGTGTGTCGGCGAAGCCGCTGTCAGCAAGGGGAAGCCCGGCAGTTGCTCACCATCGGTACGGAAACCGTAGACGCCGATGGTTGCGGCGGCAAAGAGATCCTGTGTGCCATTGCCATCGATGTCAGCGGCGACCGGTTCATCGACAAAGACACCACCTTCGTGATACGCAGGGATCATCGCAGGAAATCCCGCAGCTCGAAGTCCATTAGCGGTGATGACGTGCAGGGCCCCCTGTGTCAGTATGAGAATCTCGAGGGTGCCATCGCCATCTACGTCCGCCAGCGACGGTGCCCCTGTTGGCGCCGCGCCCAGGGCAAGTTCGATATCGTTGTCCTGTTCTGCCGTCGACAGCCGGCCGTGGCGATCGACAAAGACGATATCTGCGTCACCGTCGGCATCCAGATCTCCCAGCGCCGGCGGCAACAGGCCCTCGCCGACGGGGCCAATGGGCCGTGATGAGGATCCCTCATACCTGCGCGCGCCCTGGGGCCCGACAACGATGAGATCGTCGTCACCATCATCGTCGAGATCAGCCGCCCCTACTGCCGTTGCCGGGAGATCATCGGCAAAGATCACGACACCATTGTCGGGATTGTATACGGTGGTGCCCGTGTTGCGGGCGACAACAAGAGCTGCTCCAGTGCCGGACAACCCATCTGCCACCAGGGCTCTGGCCGCCGCTCCGGGCACAGTCCAGCGCAACGAACCATCCACCTCATACGCAGAGATTGCACTTGTCGTGGACAGGAACAGACCGGCGGTGGATGCCGCCAGAAAACTGCCGGGCATGTGTATGTCCGCGGTGCCATCGGCGCTGAAAAGGAGCGTCTCACGGACGCCGGAAGCGATCACGGCCAGCTGCCGGTTGGCCCGTAAATCAGCGCCCTGGACGAGAGCCGCCTCAGCCAGCGGCCGCGGCCATGCCGGCGTATTGCGAGAGAACTTCACGTGCACCCGCATCGAGTCCCCGGGGGGCGACAGGACCTCGATCTCGACACCGCTCGCCAGACCCGTATGCGTACGGGTGTCCGGCGTTGTCGCCGCGCCGAGCCGGCTGATGCCTGGCGAACCATCAGGATTGATACCGGCGTGAAAGGCGTCCGCTCTCGTGCCTTCCGTCAGATCCTGACGATCGAAGTAGAAGTTACCGATGTCTCGATAACCATCCGCCTCTATCAACATCAGCCCGGGGCGCTCGCGATCATTGTTGAAGCCTTCCGGCGCCCGGTCCATAATGGCGTTGTCCACGTGCCAGGCGAGGATCCCCGAACTGGGAATGAAGGCGTCGTACTCGTCAGCACCCAGCCACACGCCGGCATCTCTGCCGGCGAGAGAGTCAGACTCGGCCTCGGTGATCTGATGGCTGAACTGCGCTTCTGCTGGCTGCAGCCAACCCAGTTCGAGGCCCGCAAAGGGCACCTCGACACCGGCTGGCAGATCCAACTCGGTGGACGCCCGCTGCTGACGATTTTCCAGCCAGATGGATTCGGTCGGCGACAGCGGCACACGCACGGCTCGTGCGGCGGAGCCATTGCCTGGGGAACGATCTCCGGCAAGAATGGTTACCGTCGTGTCATGCAGAACGGTGGTCACCTCGATCCACCCCAGCTGTGCTTTCGTCCAGGCCAGCGGATGGGGTGGCACAACACCAAAGACATAGTCCAATTCGTCGTCGTGCAGAATGAAGCCGATGCGGTTGGCACCGACATCCATCAGGCTCCAGCCACCAACGCCGGGGAGACCGTCGGCAAAGTTCGACAGGCCCGGCAAGCCAAGTTGATGGCCGAAGAACTTCGCCATAAGGCCATTGAGGCCGGCGCGACCGCGATCATCAACGGCCTCCGGCAGGATCCACAGATCCTCGATCTGATGCGTACCACCGTCGACCATCAGCGGGCCACCATAATCATTCAGATCAGATTTTCCGAGGAAGACCGAGCGGATGTCGTTCAGTTGCCCCGTCTCATGGCCGAGGCCCGCATGAATGATGAGGTAGCTGTCGTAGGCAGAAAAAACCGGGCCGGCGGGATCGGCCTCGGCCAGCGCCACCGCATCGGCCGAAAATTGACGCCACTTGCGGCCGATCTCTTCTGGAGAGCGACCATTGCCGTAGGTCAGGGCCGACGTCGGCAGCGTGTAGGCCAGCGTATCATCCAGCGGGAACACGTCGCCCTCGATCGTGACCTGCCCCTCGGAGACTGTGTGGTAGTAGCGCGCCAGCGCCTGCAGGTGATGCTCGTAGTGGGTTCGGTCATGCGGGGGTATGTCGTACGGCAAGCGATAGTCCGGGAGGGCACTTGTCAGCGACCTGAGATCGAAACGGCCCTGCCCGGAAGTCGTGGGCTCGTCGGTACTCTCAAAAGGAAAGTCGACACGTAGGGCCAGAATCCTGTGCGGCTGTTGCGCCAGAGCTGCCGACGGATGTAGCACCAACAGGGCGCAGACGGCGGTCATGAAAATTGCCGCGCGAACGCAGAGACGGGCCGGACGGGACTTCCCGACCGGCCCGCTGAGCGTAGGCAGCATAAAGTTGGCGATGACGGTGACGCTCAAAAAGACAGGTTGAGCGAGAACCGCGTGCTGTCCTGCAGCGGTGTGTTATCGCCGGTGATGTAGGCGACGTCTACCTCGAACATGTTGTACTTGAGGCCGAGGCCGAAGGTTGGCGTCTTCAGATCGCCGTCATGATCAAAAGAGTAACCGGCCCGCAACGCGAGAAAGGACTGCCCCTTGATGGCTGACAGGCCATAGCGGTACTCGCCGCCACCGTGCAGGTCGATTTCTCTCAACTCATTACCCATGGACTCGTCCGCCCAGGCGCTGAGCAGATTCGTGGCAAAGTTGCCATCGTCGATCAGCGGCTTGTAGATGTCGAAGGACAGCAGCATATCGTGGTATTCGGTCTCCAGCACATCGTAGGCGACCCCGAGAACAAGATGTTGCGGCAATGGGTCGGCCTGGCTGGCATCGATGTAGGCGATCTTTGGTCCCATATTGCGCAGGGCAGCACCGAAACTCAGGCTGGGCGTCGCCCGCCAGAGCAGGCCGAGATCAGCGGCAAAGCTGTTGCCCACGCCCCTGCCACGCTCGATACCGGCGCCCTGGTCAGCCAGATTGGAGCGAATAAACTTGAGACTGATACCAGCGGCCAGATTGGTGGAGACGTTGGTGCCATAGGCGCCCGACACGGCCATATCGTAACTGGAGAAGCTACCGAGAACTTCGCCTCTTTCGCCCGTACGAGTCTGCTCGCCAAGATTCAGCAGAGCACCGTGCACGCCGATGTTTCCCCAGCCTTCCACGGGCTGCGAATACGCGAGAAACTCGTACGACAAGTCGTCCGCCAGCCCGGGA
>CALFPI010000152.1 GCA_937919035.1 uncultured Gemmatimonadaceae bacterium | reverse complement strand
CGAAGTCATCGAGGAACATGATCATGCGCCGCCCTTCGCCCATCAACTGGCGCACAACGTCACTGTAGCCGTCGGGACTGGCGACCATGCCAGGCACACCGGCATAGGTAAGAGCCTGACAGACCCGCTCGAAGAACCCTGTTGGTGTCGCCGGCGGGTGGTAGCTCAGGCGCAGCCGTACCAGGACGTGTGTCGTCTGATCTTCCAGATACTCGGCCTGGGCCTGAGGATCAAGGAGATAGTTCACGAGGGATGATTTCCCGGTCCGTGTCGGTCCGACGACGGAGACCGACTGCGGCCGCTCTGCCGCGATGCGCGAGGCAATGCGCGTCAACTCCGAGGCGCGCCCATAGAAGCCGGCACGACCATCCAGCGGCGCCTGGTAGCTGTAGGGATTGGCCATCGCTACTAGAACTCCGTACGCAGTACAAGTTGCAGGCCACCGCGCGCACCATACGTGGGTACGACGGCAACAGATTCCAGCCCTGTCAGGTTCGGCCCGGAGAAAGCTGCATCCAGCAGATTCAGCGCCCATACGGCGCCGACGACACCAAGGGCCAAGTCGGCGGCATCGGACTTGTCTGAGTAATCCTGCCAGAGACCAGCAAAGTCAGCATCGATCCGTGCACCATCGTACGCGTCACGTGCGTCACGGTACGAACGATCGGCGAGGGCCGCGTACACAACCGTCGCCCCCGTCAGGCCCACCAGAGCCCAGCTGCGACCCCGATAGCCCTGGTAGCGCTGGCCAAGCCCTGGAAACAATATGGATCGTACGAAGGCGCCCTGCCGCGACGTCTGCTCCAGGCGCTGCCGCTGTCGCTGCAACTGCTGCTGGCGCCACTGCAGGGTCGCCTGGGCAAAGTAGCGTACGGCAAAGTCGCTCGGAGTCTCTTCGTAGCTGAGGGCCAGATCACGCATGGTGAAGTCCGGATCATCACCGACGAGATCGGTAAAAACCGCCACCGCCCGCTGTGGTTCATCCTGAACCAGATACCCGAGGCCGAGATACTTACGGGCTTGAGATCGTCCGGCGGCGCTCAGTTCCGTGTCGTCGAGCAGCGCTTCGAGTGTCGGCATGGCGCCCTGCTGCTCTCCCGATTCGAATTGCTCAACGGCGAGGCGCAGGCGCTCGTCCGCCGGTTGCCCGGCGACGGCTCCTGCATGCAGGCAGATCGTGCAGCAGAGGACGAACGTCGCCTCCCACAGCCGCAATGTTGCTGAAGTACCCATGATCGCTACTCCCACTGAACGGTGGTTGTTTCATCCTTGGCCACTTGCACATCGAAGTGCTTTTCGTGCCCATCGAGATTCAGGCGATAGCGACCCACAGCAAGTGTGCGAATCCCCAATGGTCCCTCCTTGCCACGAACACCATCGATCGCAAGTGAACCGAACAGCGGCCGTGCAATCTTCACATAACCGAACTGTTGCTGCAGCACGGCGGCAAGCTCGTGATCACCCCCCGGAGCCAGTTCCAGTGTGGCATCATGCTCGTCGTATCCGGGCAATTCGAGACGCAGGTGGTAGGTACCCGGAGGGCGCGTGAGGACCTGTGGCGTAAGGCTGTCTGCCAGGGCCACCCCAGCAAGCAGGATTCGCGCACCCTCTGGCGTGCTATGCACCGTAAGTGACGCGGGGCGCAGGTGCAGCACCAGACGCACGGTGTCTCGAACGCCGAAGCGAACATCCCACAGACGCTCTTGTGGCTGATGGTTCGGACCTTCGATGCGCAGCCGGTGCTGTCCCACGGCAATGCCTTCAAGGACCTGTGGTGTCGGACCTGCGGCGCGGCTATCAACGAACAGAGTCGCCCCCGACGGCGTGCTGAGCACGACCAGCGCACCTACGTCGGCCACCAGATCAGGCAGCAGCTGCTGCGCCTCTGTGGTCGATACATCGACCTGGCTCTGCCAGGACTGGAAGCCGGCAAGGGTCACCTCGACGTGGTAGGAGCCCGTAGGCAGAGACTGTGCCACAAAGGGTCCGACAGCGGACGTGTCGATACGCTCTGTCACATTGGTGATGTGTGTCCGTGCGCCGCGTTGCACGGGCGACACGGAGAGGGACCCCCGTAACCGTTGCAGTGGGCCACGCACGGTATCACGCTGTCCAGCAACGAGTTGCAACGTATCGACGCGTGTTGCATAAAGGGGATGTGTCAGCACAACCGTGTAGGTACCGGGGCGCTGCCCGTCGATCATGGTCGGCGTCTGCTCCCGCACCTGCGCATCCGGCAGATCATCGCCGTCGAGGGGGCCGCGCAGTTCCACGTGTGTCCCCACCGGGAACGTCTCCAGCCAGAGGCTGCCTGCAGCGGCTATGATCGGTGCTACCACGGGCGGGCTC
>CALFPI010000151.1 GCA_937919035.1 uncultured Gemmatimonadaceae bacterium | reverse complement strand
GCCGGATTTCAAGCTCTCCACGGCCAACTCGCGGAACGTCTTGCCCCGTCAGGTGTCGAGAGAGGATGCGGTACACGCCGTGGGCCGCGCCTGTCTGCTGACGGCGGCTCTGGCGCAGGGCTGTCCGCGTGCCCTGGCGGCAGCCATGACCGATGAGCGGCTGCACGAACCGTACCGCGAGGCGCTGGTGCCGGGCCTGGCGCGGGTCCGCCAGGCGGCGACGCAAGCCGGCGCCTGGGGTGCTGCCCTCAGCGGCGCGGGCCCCTCGATCCTGGCCCTGTCGCCAGATGCGGCAACGGTTGCCGTAGCTGCCGCCATGGCCCAGGCCTGGCGCGCCGAGAACGTGACATGCAAGACCCTGCATCTGCCCATCGATCTGGTGGGCCTGCAGGTGTACCCCCACGCAGGAGAGGACGCAGAGAGCTGATGAGTCGTCGAAGCCTGGTACCCCGGCTGCTAATGCCGATGCTGCTGCTGGCCGTCACCCTTGCCGCCCAGGAGCGGCGGGATCGGTCCAGCAACACGATCGATCCGGAGCGGACCGTCATCGATGTGCCCGACGTCTCCATCGGCCTGGAGGCCTACCGAGAGGTACTGCTCACCGGGCGCTATCCCGTCGGCCCGGGGGATCGGTTCCTGGTGTACATCTCCGATATGCCCGAACCCGTCGAGGTACCGGTGCTGGCCGAAGGGGGCATCTTCATCCCGCGCGTCGGTCGCGTCCAGGTCGGCGGCATGCGGCTGCGGGAGGCACGTGCTGCCATCGATGCCGCATTCGCGCGCACCGTCCGCGTTGGGCGCATCGACGTGGAGTTGAGCAAGCCGCGACAGTTCCCGGTCTCGGTGGTGGGTCTCGTACCGCACCCGGGGGTCGTGCTGGCCAGTGCTGTGGAGAGAGTCAGCGAAGTCCTGGAGCGGGTGGGCGGGACCCTGGAAGACGCCTCCGAGCGCAGCATCATGCTTCTGCGCCGTGAGTCGCTGTCGGTGGCGGAGGCGGCGCTGTTGCGGCAGGATGCGCTGGATTCTCAGGTCATGCTGCGCTCCAAGGGGGCGCGGCGCGTGGATCTGGCCCTCTACGGGGTGACCGGTGGCTCTGAGTACAATCCCTTCATCGAGGATGGCGACATTCTCGTGGTGCCATCGCGGCAGTACGTACTGCGGGCCATGGAGTCTGTGCGGCGGCCCGACACCTACGAGTTTGTTCCCGGGGACCGGCTCAGCACCCTGTCGACGCTGGCCATGGGACCCTCGGCCCGGTACGACCCGGATAACGTCCTCGTCTTCCGTTATGTGGATGAAGGTTCGCGCCAGGAGTACCTGTCGGTCGATCTGGATGCGGCGTTGGCAGGCGACGCGGAGGCCGACATTCTGCTGAAACCGGGGGATTGGCTGGTGCCACGAGCTCGGCCCGAGTTTCAGCGGGAGGCAACCGTCCGGCTCGTGGGTGAAGTGAAGAATCCCGGCTTCTACGTCGTCGGTCAGGAGGGCAAACCACTGCGCCAGGTCGTGGAGGAGAGTGGTGGCTTTACGGAAGCGGCGTCGCTGCCCAAGGCGCGCGTCGTACGGCGCATGGACGACAACCAGCAGGGGGACCCCGAATTCGATCGCATCGTGGCGATTCCGCCGACGGCGTGGAGTGAAGATGAGAAGCAGTACTTCAACATGCGCAGCCGCGAGAAGCGCGGTCAGATGGTGGTCGACTTCGTCTCGCTCTTCGCCGAAAACGATGAAGCCCAGAACATCCTGTTGCGCCCTGGCGACCTGATCGTGATTCCCGCATCGCAGCGTACCGTGCTCGTCAGTGGCCAGGCGGCCAGTCCCGGCGCGGTGCCATATGTCGAGGGCTACGGCGTGGCGGACTATATTGCACGAGCCGGCGGCTTTGGCTGGCGCTCATCCAGTGATGTGCGGGTCATCAAGGCGCGCACCGGCGAGGTCCGCAAGGCGGATGAGGTGGAGCGCATCGAACCGGGGGACAACATCTGGATCAAGGAGCAGCCCGTGCGCCAGTACTGGTCCATCTTCACGCAGAGCATGACGGTTGCCGGCCAGGTGGCAACGCTGGTGCTCGTCTTTGTCTCGATTACGAAATGAGCGATATGGCCGACACAAACAGCCACAATCTGCTCGACTACATCTTTGTCATCGTCAAGTGGCGCCGCATGCTCGTGGTGGGCACCATCGTATCAGCCATCGCCGTCGCCGGTGTCAGCTTCCTGCTGCCGGAACGCTGGACGGCGCGCACCAGTCTGCTGCCGCCCGATGAAGACAGCGGCGGCTTGGGTCTCTCCCTGCTGGGGGGCAGCGGTGGTTCCGGCATTCCTCCGGGTCTGGCGGGGCTGATTGGTGCGTCGACGCCGGCGGAGCGCCTGCTGACGCTGCTCGACAGCCGCCGCCTGCTGGGACTGGCGGTGGATCGACACGATCTGGTGACCGAGTACGAAGCGCTGCATCGGGATCATGCCATCGACCTGCTGGCGCTGAAGATCGATCGTGAACTCGGCGGTGACGGCAGTGTCGCCATCGAGGTCTCGGCGCGCACACCGGAACTGGCGGCGGGCCTGACAAACACCCTCGCCTTTCTGCTGGACAGCCTCAACCGGGAGTACCGGCAGAAACAGGCAAGCTCGACACGGGTTTTTCTCGAGGAGCGTCTGCGCAGCACCCGCGCCGAGTTGGCGGCGGATGCAGGCCGATTGCGGGACTTTCAGAACGAACACGGTATCGTCGACATCAAGGCGCAGACGGCAGCCGCCGTGGATGTGGTCAAGGGCATCGTCCTGGAGTTGTCCCTCGTGCAGGTCCAACTTGGTGTCATCTCGCAGCAGCTGGCACCGGATCACCCCGAGCGCAAACTGCTGGAGTTGAAAGCGGCGCAGTTACAGAAACGTCTGCAACTGCTGGTGGGGGATCTGTCCGCCGATATCGGTGACGGCGCCGCCAGCTTCGCCTCCGGTGCCCTCGGCCCACCCCTGCAGCAACTGCCCGATCTCATGCACGAGTATGCCGAACTGAC
>CALFPI010000150.1 GCA_937919035.1 uncultured Gemmatimonadaceae bacterium | reverse complement strand
ACTACGATGCAGGCCAGTGGCGCCATTCGCAGACGTATGCCCGAACGTGTGGGTGTGGCCTACAAGATGGGCCGGTCGCGTGGCTGGGCCGGTCCCGAATTGGGCGTCGAAGTGCAACTGAAGGGGATGGATGCAGCCGTCCTGGAGGTGCTGGCGGAGGACGTCAAGGTGCAGATGGCTCGGATCCCCGGCGTGCTCAGCGTCGATACCAGCCTGGAAGATGGCGAGGAGGAGATCCGCGTCGCTGTCGATCGAGAGCAGGCGCTTGCCTACGGGCTTTCGGCCCAGGATGTGGCGACGACCATTTCCAGCGCCCTCGGTGAGCGGCGGTCCTCCAGCTTCAAGGCGCCGGAACGTGAGATCGGCATTGTTCTGCAGCTGGAAGAGGCGGACCGCGTCAATCTCGAACAACTGAAGAACACAAGCTTTGCAGCCAGCAACGACACCCGCGTTCAGTTGGCGGCCCTGGCCAGCTTCCAGTATGCCAAAGGACCGCAGAACCTGCAGCGAGAGGATCGGCAGCAGACACTCACCGTATTCGCCAACACCGAGAGTCGCAAGGCCGCCTACGGGCTGACCGCTCAGGTGACGTCGTTGATGGAATCGATCGCCCTGCCCGCCGGCTATTCCTGGCAGTTGGGCCAGGCAGCACGCTGGATGCAACAGGACTCGAATGAGGGCAACTTTGCGTTGCTCTTTGCGGCGATGTTGATCTATCTGATCATGGCGTCACTGTTCGAGTCGGTCGTGCACCCCTTCACCATCATGTTCGCCATCCCGTTTTCGTTGATCGGTGTGGCTCTGGGACTGTGGGCCCTCGATGTGCCCTTCGACAGCAACGGCATGCTCGGCATGTTGATTCTCTTCGGTATCGTCGTCAACAATGGCATCGTGCTGGTCGATCACATCAACCAGTACCGTCGTGAGGGTATGTCACGGCGGGCTGCGATTCTGCGCGGGGGGCAGAACCGCATGCGCCCGATTCTGATGACGGCAGCCACGACAATTCTCAATCTCATGCCCCTTGTGCTGCCGATGGTCTATGGTACGGCCGAGGGCTTCTCGCGGCGTTGGGGACCGGTGGGACTCGTTGTTGCCAGTGGCCTGGCGACCTCGACAATTCTGACGCTCGTCCTGGCGCCGACGCTCTATTCCCTGCTCGATGATCTCTCGGTCTGGGCACGACGTGTGGCACAGGCCGCCCGGCCGGCAGGATCAAAATGACGGCACACCCAAAACCTTCCATGGGGACCATGAGCATTCCTGTTCGACAAGCAAACCTGCTGCTGTGTCTGATCGTTGTGTGGATGATGTTGCCGGTCGGGCGTACGGCCGCCCAACCAATGACACTGGACGCCTGTGTGGAACAGGCCCTGGTCTACAACAATCAGGTATTGCTGGCAGAGCAGAGCATCGTTCGCTCGAGGGCGGATGTGTCCTCCGCCCGGGCCCGCCGACTGCCGTCCCTGAACACCACGCTGATGAACTACAGCCATTCCCGCACCGGCCCGTCGGTTCGTGTGCAGGACAATCCCACAGGAGGTGTCGATCCCGTAACGGGGGATCGGATCTTCGCCGAAGAGACGACACGGATTCCGGGTGTTGATCGCAGTACCTACGCCTTCTCCGCCGGCATCAATCACACGCTCTATGATGGGGGTGAGGGACGGCGAGCCCATGGTGCAGCCCGCCAGTCGCTGGCAGCGGCCGAGTTGCGGTTTCGAGCGAGCCGGGCGGCGATCGCCTTCACCGTGAAGCGTAATTACTACAATCTGTTGAAGGCGCAGGAACTGGTAGAGGTGCAGAAGTCGGCTGCGGATCTGAGTCACAGACGCCTGGAGGATGCCGAGTCCCGCCTGGAGGTCGGTGCGACAACACGTGTCGATGTGTTGCGTTTGCAGGTGGCCGTCGACAACGCCAGTGCCGACCTGATCAATGCCGAGCAGCAAGTGTTGCTTGCCGGTGCCATGCTGAACCATGCCATGGGACGCGATCTTTCGGCACCCATCGAAACGACATCGATTGATGGTGCGGTCTCGACGGCGTCCCTGCATGCGAGTGATCCGCAGAGTGCGCGCCAGTACCTGCAGGAGTTGGTGGCACGAGCCCGGCAACTCAACCCGGATATCGAAGCTCTGCGTCACACGGAGAGAGCTGCGGACCTGAATCTGAAGGCGGCGCAGGCCGCCTGGCATCCGAGGATGTCGGGCGGTGTCAGCTACAGCCGTAACAATGAAGTTTTCGACCGCGTGTACGGTGGTCTCGACGAGAACTACCGACTCAACGCCAGCTTGTCACTGAGCTACAATCTGTTCGATGGCGGCTTGCGCTCCGCCGGCATCCGTCGGTCGCAGTCGAGTCTGGCAACCGCCCGGCTGATTCTCGATCAGCAGGAGCGTGACATCTCCCTGGCTGTGGAAACGGTATATCTCGAGATGGTGCGACTCGAGCGGATTCTCGGGATCGCCGAACGCACTGCAGATCTTGCCGCACAGGATCTGCGTCTGGCGGAAGAGCGCTATCGGGTCGGCAAGGGCCGGCTGCTGGAGGTGCTCGATGCACAGGTAGGCCAGACGCAGTCCGCCGGCAATCGCGTCAGCACGCGTTATGATCTTGCCGTGGCGCAGGCTGACATGGAGCGGCTCACCGGCGACTAGCAGCTGCCCCATGCTCAATGCGCAAACGACGAGGGGCCAGCTTTCCGGACGGAGAGCTGGCCCCTCTGTTGTAGCGCAAGGTGTATGGACTGCGGCTACTTGTCAGCGTTGAACGTCGACAAACTTGATCGTCACAGCGCCATCCGGCGAACCACCGATGGACTTCACCTGGAAGACACCGGGGCCATCGAGCTTCAGATCACGATAGGATTCCTTACCCATGGTCGTGTCCCAGATGTGCATGCCATCCTCGGTGACAATCTCAAAGCCGATCCCCCCGCGCAGCGCCTCGAGACTGAAGCATCCGGCGGCACGACCATCCGGCAGACTGATGGCGACGGACTCAAAGCCCGGCATGTTACAGATCGTGCGGAAGATCAGATTGCCTTCGCGGTCGCCACACGGAACACCTTCTGCCTGGGGGCTCTGCTCGCTGCTGCGCAGATCGTCCGAGCACTCCGGCGCAATGTTCAGATCCGCAAGGTCACCCTCGCCAGCCCTGAGAATCCCCTCCATGTCACCATCGTGCATCATACCATCACCCATCATACCGTCAGGGGGCGGGGGCATATGGAAATCGCGCACCCAGGCGTGGAACTCACCGGGCTCGATGGCGCCACTGCCGTCGGCATCCATCATACGGAAGAAGGCGTCGAGCATCATATGCCTGGCTTCTTCGGGGTCATCCGTCATCGGCGGCGGCGGCATGTCGGCAGGTGGCATGAATCCGTCCGGTGGCCCAAGAACAACGCCCGGTTGCATGGGCGGGTGATCACCCATCATATCACCCTGAGCCTGCACGACGCCGAGGCACAGGGCCATGATGGCGCCGACCATTGCGAGTTTACGAAGCATATGAAATCTCCATTCAGTTGGTGGTCTTGCAGATCATCTGGCGCGCACTGGTTGCCCGTAAAGATGGGGGCAAACCGACGGAAAGCTGTGCGTGATATCACAGACGGCCCAATGGCGCTGCCGCCCTATTATACGCAATGAGATCCGCCGAACCAACCGGAGTTTTCCCCGGGCGCGCCCAGATGTTCTACTAACCTGCTGTATAGTTGACACTTATGGAGCGGCCTATCGTTGCCCGCCCTCGTGGGTCCCTGTACATTGTGCCCACCCGGAGTCACATGATTCGGCCTCACAACCTGCAACCCTGAGATTGCACTTCTTGGAGATTCTCGGAGGACCTCACTTCGCCGTCGCTGGTGCTGGCGAGTCTCATGGGCCGGCAGTGACGACCATTGTTTTCGGCTGCCCCGCGGGGCTCGAATTGTCACGTGCGGCGGTGCAGCACTACCTCGATCGGCGTCGTCCAGGCAGCAGCAAGCTGGGCACGCCGCGACGCGAGGGAGACAAGGTCGTATTTCTGTCGGGTCTGTATGCCGACGATCACGACGTCCTGCTTGGCGGTGCCGAGATTGCCACCTTCGTGGGAAATGATGAGGTCCGCACGCCTGGCTACGAGTGTGGTTATACCACGGGTGAACCGATCGCTGCTGTGGTGCTCTCCGCCGCCAAACGTTCGGCTGACTACACCCAGTTCCTGGGTGCCACCGGCGACGTCCGACCCGGGCACACCGATCTGGTGAAACATTTCAAGTCCCGTGGCTTCGTCGATCCCCGCGGCGGTGGACGTTCGAGTTTCCGCTCCACAATCTCTGATGTCATTGGCGGCTCGGTGGCGCGTCTGTTCCTCGAGGCGCAGTTCGGCACGCTCGTGTTCACCTCGATCTGCCAGGTGGGCGAACTGGTCGCCCAGGAGCAGCTGGCCGATGTCATCGAGGCAGAGCTGTCACAGAGCGCTGATGGACGCCTGTCGACGGCGAGTGCCGGGGCGATCGAACAGCGACTGGCGTCCGCCCCGTTGCGGTCCATCGACGCCGAATTCGCCACAGCTGCGGCCCAGGTGATCGACCGGGCCCGTCGCGACGGCGATTCCGTCGGAGCTGCCGTAGAGGTCGTCGCCGTCCACGTGCCCCCCCTGGCAGGCGAGCCTCTCTATGCCAGCCTCAAGTCACGCTTGATGGGTGCCCTCGGTGGCCTGCATGCGGTGCAGTCCTGCGAGATCGGGTCTGGTGCAGAGGTCGTGGCACGTCGCGGCAGCGCCAACAACGATCCGATACGAAGCAACGGCTACCAGAGCAATCACCATGGCGGGCTGCTGGGTGGCATCACCACCGGCAAGCCTCTGGTTGTGCGCCTGGGCTTCAAGCCGACTTCGACGATCGTCAAGCCGCAGGCATCGGTACGCAAGGATCTCACGGAGATTGATTTTCAGTTGCAGAAAGGGCGTCACGATCCGTGTGTCGGTGTCCGCGCCGGTGTTACCATCGAATCGCGCCTGGCGATCGAGTTGATGAATGCCGTGCTGGCGCATCAGGCGGCGCACGTTGACCCCGCTCACTTTCGGTTGTTCGGAGACAAATCTTGAGCACGATTTCCATTGACGACGTCGCCCGTCTGCCAGCGCCTGGCGATAACGTGGCGATCGCAACACGGCGGCTCGAGGCTGGCACCGTCATCGCCGCGGGTGACGTCAGCTTTACTTTGACGCACACAATCATGGAGGGGCATCGCTTCGCCGTACGGCTCATCGCCAACGGCCAGGTTCTGCTTTCCTGGGGGCTGCCCTTCGGTGTCGCGTTGACCGATATCAGCTGTGGTCAGTACGTCAGCAACGCTGGCATGCTGCAGGCACTGCGGGGGCGGCATCTCGACTTTGAGCTCCCTGCGACACCCAACTTTGAGGATCGCATTACACCATATGTGCTCGACGAGGCCACTTTCACGCCGGCGCCGCCACTTGCACGAAAGCTGCAGCCGCCGACGTTCCTTGGTTTCGATCGAGGCGTACGAGGGGCGGGGACCCGCAACTACGTCGTCATCATGGGCACGACATCCCGAACGGCTGCCTTTGCACGCATCGTCGCCCAACGTCTCGAAGGACTGCCGACGGGCGCCGGGTTTGATGGTGTCGTCGCCGTGGCGCACACCGAAGGCGGCGGTACGGAGACACCAAACAATCGGGACCTGTTGCTGCGCACCCTTGCGGGCTTCGCCGTGCATCCCAACGTGGGCGCCCTGCTATGCGTCGACTACGGTTCTGAAGCCGTGTCGAATACGGCTCTGCAGCAGTACTTGCAGGATGGGGGGTATGCCATCGATGATGTGCCGCACAAGTTCATGTCTCTCAGTGGCGGATTCGATCAGCATCTGACCGAGGCTGAGGAGCAAGCACGGATCTGGGCAGGGCAACTGGCGCAGCAGACCCGCATGGAACTGCCCGTCGCACACCTCAAACTGGCACTGC
>CALFPI010000149.1 GCA_937919035.1 uncultured Gemmatimonadaceae bacterium | reverse complement strand
GCCAAACCGTCTGGTCAGCGACGGGCAAGTTCAGCAAGAAGACGGAGGAGGCCGTCACGATCCTCGATCACCGTGCCATCCTCTACTATGACAAGAGTCTGAGTATCGTCGATCTGGCCCTCGGCAAGTCCCTGGCGACGATTGAAGGCAAGATCGAAGAGAGTTCCTCCTTCGAAGTTTTCGAACACGACGGCCAGGTATATCTGCTGTTCGGCTTCAACAAGAAGCTCATGGCCTTCGATGGCAACTCAGGCGACCTGCTGTGGGAGACGGCCGAAGGTGAAGTGGCGGGGTCGGTACGCTGGGTGCAAGCCTCCGTCGACCCCGGCAAAGTGCTCATCATCGATCTACGTGTTGACAAGCTCGGGGGTGACGCCGGCACATGGCTGACCATGCACTCGGTGGATCTGGCTACTGGCGCCATCGGCTGGTCACAGCTCATCGGCTACTCGCAGTTGGCGTCGACCATGGTCAACAAGGCGTTTTCTGCCGGCGAGGGATCTACCTGGGGGACCCTCGATATCAGCATCTGGTTCGAGGAGCCCATCGTAGACGGAGACAACCTGGTATTCCTCATCAAGGGTCTGATAACGGGCGACCCTCTGACGAAAGAGCGCGATGAGTCCCAGGGATTTCTCAGCATCAACACACGGACGGGCAAGGTCAACTACCTGGCCCGCTTCGAAGCGGTGCATCCAAAAAAGCCCTCGGCTCACGCCACTCTCGGTGCTGGTCTTCTTCGTGACCCGAATGACGCATACCCGGCGCCTCTGCAGGTTGGTAGCATCCTTGTCGGCGTCGGACATGAGGGCCTGACCGGTGTGGATCAGGCGACGGGTGAGATCCGCTGGACCGCCGATATCGGCAAAGGTGCGGCAACGGCACTGACCTTGCTCGATGACGACGTCGTGCTGGCAAAGGTGGGCGGCATGTTCGCCGATGTCACACTGGAAGCCGGTGGCAAGATGAAATACGCGGGCAAGGAATTGAAGCCCTACGGCTTCATCGCCATTCAGGCGGCGACCGGCAAAGTCCTGTGGACCAATGTCGACTTCCAACTCGATCCGACGCAGGCCATGGCGGCCAACATCGTGGATGACGTGTTATACGGTTGTGATGGTGATCGACTGTACGCCATGGCGTTGGCAGACGGCCAGTTCCGTTGGGTCTTTGATATCAAGAAACAGGCGGGCAAGATCTACGGTGACAAGGCGTGGGTCGTGGATGTGGAGAAGAGTACTTCGAGTGGCTTTGGCACCGAAACGACGACGACGACCTGGTCCAATCCACGCCGCGTGCTGCAGGCCGTAGATCGCGGTGACCACTTCATCATTTTCGGTGAGAAGCAGATTTTGCGTATCGACAACGACGGCGATCTGGCCTGGTCGTATGCGTGGCAGTACACGAACAACTACGTCAAAGTTGATTGGGAACCACAGTTTGCTGGCGGCAACATCGTTTACGCCATCGATGGCTTCTTCGGCATCGACGAGGAGACGGGCCAGGTGCAGTGGGCGGACAAGGAGATCAAGGGCGACTTTTACATGGTCGGCGAGGGCATCGTCCTGGTCCGTGACAAGAAGAAGGTCAGTGGTTTTTCCTTGAACTGAGTGGATACAGTCGGACTCGATGCACTTGGTGAGCTCGCAAGCGGGGCCTCTCAACGAGCTCACCAAGGTGCATCTGGACCAGAACCAGAGATGATCGACTACGATAACAAGCCCAAATACCACTTCGACGCATTCAATGGTTGCAGTCGTGTCGGCATCTTGGTCCTCAGACACATCCGACTTTGAGGTTCGGTTGTATCCCCGCGCCGACGCAGCGCACCCGACGCGCGACGGGCCTAGTTTTCCTCGTCAACCGCGGGGGGCGGCCCGAATTGCAGCTCCTCCGAGTTCAGCTCGAACATCTCACTCACCATTTCGACCAGCTCGTTGCTGGAGTATGAGATAGCGGGTCTTGGGCTGCTCGCTCGTGAGCGCGTGGTAAACGGCCTCTGCCGCCGCAACAGGCTCAGGGTCCTTTTCCTCAGGATTCTCCGGGGCTTCCAAGCGCTCCACGTAGCGTTCGAATTCTTCAGCATAGATGTTTTCGCTGACAGCCTCGAATGTCTTGATGAATCTCTCCCGCTCTCCATTTCCAATATTCGAGTTGAAGTTCCCCGGTTCGACAACCGCCACATGCACCCCAAACTTCCTCATCTCAACAGACAAGCTGTCGGTATACGCCTCGATCGCATGCTTGCTCATTGAGTACGACCCAAACGAGGCCAGAGATCAAGGCGCCGGACACCCTCATCTATTCGCCGGCTCTGGCGATGCTTTCTTCATCGGTGACATCCAATAACACGGGTGTCACATGGGAGAACCCCTCGAATGCACTGAACGCCTCTTCCCTCCGGGCGCACGCAAAGACCGGGATCTGTTTTTCATTCAGCAGTTTGGTGATATGCCACCCGATTCCGGAATTCGCCCCGGTCACTACGACTGAACCTTTCATGTGGTCTTCCTCCTGCCGGTGAGATAGTATTCGGCCACCAGTAGTTCCAGCGTATAGGACTTACAAGGGCCCACGATCGTGCGTCGAGCAGCTGCGGATCAGGCCGAGCGGGCACACCGAGGTCCCTTCCCCGCCCTCCCCGGCCAGGCTGCCTGAGTCCCTCGCCGGCCGTCTTGCGTAAGGCCGTACCTGCTTCAGCGGGAAAAATCGCGGATGATGGCGACCATATCCCCAGGTTCCTGCGTCTCGAGGAGGCGCTGCCGGGTACCCTCGTCGCCGACGGTGCGCGCGATCTCGGCGAGCGTCGCCAGATGTCCAGGCTGGTCGTCGCGTGGGCTCACCAGTAGAAATACCAGGCGCACGGGTTGTCCATCCGGTCCGGTGAGTTCGCTGTGCGGGGTCTGGGCGATGGCGCACACGGGTCGCGCCACGTCTGCGTACGCATGAGGGATGGCGACGCCATGGCCGATCCCCGATGACATGTGCTGCTCGCGCAGCAGCAATTCGTTGAGTAACTGGTCCGTTTGGCCGGGGAGTCGGCCGCCGACGACCGTGATCAGTTCGCCGAAGAGTGCCGCCGCCGTAGGGGCCGCAGAACGGCAGGCGAACCCTGCGTCCAGGGCATTGCCGAGCAGGTCAGCTTCGCGGTGCAGGAACAGGGCCGACTGCGGGGCGGCCAACGTCAGAGCGCCCGGTTGCGGTCGCAGGTCGATGCGACCGTCCCGATAGACAACGAGAGGCGTGTCGCCGTCGACCCCGGCGGCGTCCCGGCGGGAGAGGATCGCTTCGCCGCGCTCCAGTTCACCGCTGAGGACGGACGGCTTCGGCAGACGTGTCCACACGGCATGACCGACGGTCTGGCCCTCCTCCGCGTCGGTGCGGGCCCAGAAGTACAGATGCTCGGAGTCCAGTTCGCCCGACCAGCGGTGGCACAGCAGCATATTGAGATCTTCGTTGTCCGTCAGGGCCAGGAGGTAGCCCAGGCCGTGCAGCTGCAGGAGCTCCTCGATCTGGGGATCGCGCGCGTCGATCTGCAGCGCCTCCAGACCCTCGGCTCGGGCAGCGTCGACGGCGACGGCATTGGTGTCCATCAGCACCACCGGGGCTTGCCGGGTGTCGGCGATGAAACGCGAGACCGTGCGACCGAGGCGGTGGGCACCGATGATGAGCCAGCCCATGGGCTCCGAGCGCCGCAGGCCGAGGAGCCGGGCCAGACCGCCAGCCGAAAGGCTGTGCACGGTGACCGTGATGGCGATGACGGAGTACGTGAAGGTCTCGAGAAAGGCCGCGTCCGGATGGCCGACATCCTGCAACTCGAGAGCGAAGAGGGAGGCCATCGAGGCGGCGACGATGCCACGCGGGGCGACCCACGCCAGGAACAGCCGCTCGCGCCAGTCCAGACCACGGCCGATGGCGCACAGGTGGACAGCGACAGGGCGCACGACAACCATCAGGGCGAGGACGGCGAGCAGTCCGCGCCAGCCAAACTCGGCGAACCGGGTCAGGTCAAGTTTGGCCGCCAGCAGGATGAACAAGGTGCCGATGAGAAGATCGGTGATCTCCGCCTTGAACTGTCGGATCCGCTGCAACTCGACCGGCTTGCGCAAGCCCAGCACGAGACCACCGACGGTAACGGCGAGCAGGCCGGATTCGGTGAACACCATCTCGGCGATACCGAAGACGAGAACGGCGCTACCCAGGGCAGCGACGTTCACCATATCGCTGGGGATCCAGCGGCCACGCAGGAGCCGGTCGATGGCCAACCCGGACAGGACACCCAGGCCGAGGCCCCAGACGAACCGGCCGAGGAAGCGGGACAAGACGACGACTTCGCCGTCCGAGGCGGCGAGCCACTCAAAACAGAGAATGGAGATGAACACGCCCACCGGGTCGATGAGGACTCCCTCCCAGTGCAGGATGCCGTGGATCTTCGGCACGACTTTGATACTTCGAAGGAGAGGACCGATGACGGTGGGGCCCGTGACGATGACGAGACTGGCGGCCAGCAGGCAGAAGACCGGCGAGAAACCAAGCAGGGCCCAGAGCATGGCGGCCGTCCCCAGCCAGGTGACGAGGACGCCCACGGACAACAGCCGCCGGATGAAAATGGGCGCCGATCGGTAGTGTCGCGGATCGAGGGTCAGGCCACCCTCGAAGAGGATAAGGGCGATGGCGATGGAGACGATCACCTGCAGGCCCTGCCCCAGATCCCCGGGGCGGACGACGCCGGCGACTGCCGGCCCCAGCAGTACGCCCCCGGCCAGCAGGAGGACGACGGCGGAGACGTCGAGTCGACGTGCCGTGGCGATGATGAGGACCCCCGCGGACATGGCGACGACAATGGTAAGGATGATCGTGTTCGAATGCTCCACGGGCGCCGCCAGCAATCGGGGAATGTCAGCCGGGATGATTACATGAAGATACGGTGAGGAGAACATTCGGTGCGGCCCGTGCGACATGCTCGTGAGCCAGGCCTGCCGGCCGACTGGCGCTGTGCATCCGCATGGCCAGGCGATGGCGAGATTGGCTGCATTGCGGCAGCTGCGCCCCCCAGTCCTCCACAACGACACCGGGAATGCCGACGAAATGGCGCGCATTGAGGGTTGCCACGACAAGACCGTGATGTGCAGCTGTGGCGCCGATCATCAGATCAAGTGCCGGGCGCTTCGTGCCGAGGTGGCTGAGGTCGGCGGAGAGTCGGGCAAACGGCGTTGCCACCTTTGCATCAAAGGGCAGGAGGATGAAGCGGTCCTGCAGGAGTTCGCGGTACCGTCTCCAGTACTTGGTTGAGTGTCGCATCTCAAGGCCCTGGAGGAGCTCCGGTATTCGAGAACCGCTTCCGACGGACGATCCTTTATGGGTTGGGAGAGGACCGACGTGTCGAGCAGGTGGGTATGCGACAAGCTACTCCTCGAGCCTGAAGTCCACCGTTGTCTGGGACCTCGGCGGCGCCTCAAAATCGACCTCGTCGGCCTGCTCCTGCGCGCCATACTGCGTGATATAGGCAGCCCGGCGCTCGCTGATTGTGGATGCGTCTATCCTGACAGGTTCAATCCTGACCAGAGGTTTCCCACGACGAGTCACCGGGACCGGCTGGCCCGAGCGAGCCACAGTATCGCAGATCTCTGACAGTCTTGTTTTTGCGTCGAAGAGTCCAATCTGTTCCATGGTCCGAGTCTACCAGCCAACTAGTTGACTAACAAGCGGATCGTTTCCATGAATTACCACAGGCAGGGGACGGTAAAGCAAGCTCTCCGGGTTTGGGTTCATAGGCCTTCTCCAACCGTTCGATATCGAACACCCGTTGTTCAAAATCGACCGGTTGGGTCCGGACTTAAAAATCACAACTTATTGTTTTTACGACACTTTCAACCGGGCACGGAGCTTGCGTAGAGAGCTGACGGAAGGAGCACACCATGGATCGCCTGATCGACGCAGGACATAGAAGAAGGCAATGGGCCAAGCGCC
>CALFPI010000148.1 GCA_937919035.1 uncultured Gemmatimonadaceae bacterium | reverse complement strand
GTGGGCGGTACCGAAGGGTTTGAGGAAGAAGTAAGCCTGACTCTGAGCTACGACGAGGATCTGATTCCCGAGGGCGTGACCGAGGAGGACCTCGTGGTGGCCACCTTTGATGAGGTTAAGGAGGTCTGGGAGGAGATCGTCGGGGATGCCGTGATCGATGTGGATACGGAGAACAACACGATCACAGTGGGCATCACCCACGCATCACTGTGGGCCGTCATGGATGGCAACACCGTAGAGCCTGCCGCCACAGCGGTAGCAGCCACCAGCTGGGGCACGTTGAAGCAGTCGCTGCACCGCTGAATCTGCGGCAGTCTGTCTAGTGAAGAAGGCCGGGGACCCCTGCGGGAACCTGGCCTTTTTCTTCTGCCCGCCCTGGGATCAGGCTCTATATGGAGCGGTGCAGTTTCACAATCCGGGTGCCCGTCACGACGTGGGTGATTCCAGACAAGAAACCCGGCCCTCACCAGCATCCATGATGGTGAGGGCCGCGAACTTTGAAGCGGAGCGTCAGAGGGTACCCCGCTGCCTCCCCTATGTCGGCCAGTTCTACGTCCAACTTTGACCCTGGGCGAGTCCTCACGGACCCACGGCCCTATCCACCGAGTCTATCAATGCACGCCGCTCGTCCCAGTACTCTACCATGGCGTTTGCGACTTCCTTCTGGACGTTGACGGAGTCATAGAATCCCGAACTCACTCGCTGCTTGATCGCGGCGAGCCTTGGGGGGAGTTCCCCGGTGGCTTCCTTCAGGCTCTTCGGGTCCATGGGCTGTAGTACTTTCGGCCGCTGCCCCCCTGTTCTGAGCCCCTTTCTCTCTGAAGCTACGCCGCCAGACCGAGGGATCGTGCGGCGCGGGACGATCCGCTCTCCCGACGAGAGCACCACGCCATCAACGGTGCGGCCGGTAGCAGCGCCAGCAGCGAGAAGGAGAACCAGAGCCCTACGAACAGACCGATGCCTGCCAGAATCGCTTCGACGTCGCGCGTTCTCTGTGCGTCGAACGGCCGTAAGGAACGTCCGAACAGCCACAGGCAGGACGTTGCCAGCAGCGGATAGAGAAACTGCTCGGCGTGCAGGTTGATCAACATGACGCTTGGGACCGTGAGAAACAGCGCCCGGCTCCACGCATTGACGTCCAGAGGATACCGAGACCGGTCTTGACCCGCACATGGTTTGGGGCGCGGCGCAACGACCAGAAACACCCGGCCTCCTACGAGCCGGCTGAGCTGACGGAGGAGTGACTGTCAGAACAGCAGCCACGCATCACCCAATGCGCGAGACGTTCTGCGATTTCCGACTGACACGCCTGTCCGCAGAAGACCAGAACGTCGTCGGGATTGGCTCGATTCCACTCCTGCCGGCGTTGTTTCAGTCATAGCCATCGCGCAAGCGGACAACTCGCTATGAGCCGACGGCCATCCTACATCAGTGGCGAGTCACCATGCCACCTTTCAGGCGATAGAACGGCGTGCTTCCTCCGCCAGGCGTCTGACATTGGCCGGCAGGGCTTTGAGCAGGGCCTGCAGTTCTGACAGTGTCACAGGGCCTTCTGATACCAGCCCTTCTGGCAGGAAGGCAGCGGCATCGGCAAGACGATCCTCGGCAACGGCCTCGCGCAGAGGATAGTTGGCTTCCTTCGGGAAGGGATACAGTAGTTGACCGACGAGATCGGCAATGGCAACGAGGACGCTGAGGGCGTCATCGGCGCGAGGCTTGTGGTGCGACAGGATGGCATTGCCCAGCTGCCCCTCCATCCCCCACTTTCGGATCAGCAGCTCACCCGCCACTGGATGAGTCAGTCCACCCGCCAACTCGCGCTCCACCACCAGCATCGGCACTTGCCAGTTCTGGCGTCGAAGTTCGCCGAGAATCAATGGGAAGATGCCCGGGAAGGAGTTGACCATGACGCCCTTGCCGATATCGTGCATTGTGCCGGCGACGAAACAAGGATCACGGTTGGCGTCGAGTTTGAGGCGTGAGGGAATGTCGAGTTCGACTAGCAGATCCCTTGTGTCGGCATCGAGGCCCTGCTGTGATAGCGCTGCCGTATCCTGCACTGGCAGTGCGAGGATATGGGAAGCGAAGCCGACGGCGAGATTGTGAATCCAGAACTCGGACAGGTTGAAACCGATCTCCTGGACGGTGGTGAACGACTTGCGCACTGCTTCGCTGGCGACAAGACCGGCGACCGTGTTCTTGCCCATCAGCACAATAGCCCGGTCGATATCGGTAACCTCGGCTTTGAAGCCCAGCGACAGGGAGTTGGCATGTTGGAGCACCATGGCACAGGTCAGTGGGTCGAGTTTGATCACCTTGATCCAATCCAGCAGGTCACTGGTCGGATCGCGCGAAAAGGCAGAGATCTTCTCGAAGACCTGAGGAAGGGCCGGCAAGCTGGACATGGTGTCGATATCTTTGACGATACGGCCCTTCACCGCTTGCGGTGAAGTCTCCTCGCCATGCCTTGCGGATGTGGGAATCTTGCCCCGCAAATGCAGGCTCATCAGATCCTGCATTTTTTCGATGGCCTTGTCACGCCGCAGGACTCGAACCTTCAGTTTCTTCAGTGCCGCCCGATCTGTCGAAGACACTTCACCCGACTGGTCCTCGATAATGTAGATGTCCAGCGTTTCCCCCCGATTGGCCTTCAGCAGACGCGCCGTCACCAGTGCGTTCCCGTGGCAGTGCGTGGACAGGAACACAGCTCGCACCCAATGTTCGGCCGCCCCTTTGCGTAGTTGCAGGAGGACAGTCGTCGTTTCGTCCTCGATAACACACCCCGCATCGAGAGCGGCATCTTCCTTGTTACACGCCTGGATCGCACGCCAGGCGCTGGTCAGGTATTCGGCTACTGCCTTCTGACGCGGGTCTTTGTAACTTTGGGGGTCGGTGGAGGCTTCACAGAATATGACGTGGGGGCTTGTGATGTCTCCCATGTAGGTCGTGCGCCGTTCGAACAGTTCGTGGAGTCCATGCAGGCGCTTTTCTTCCTGACGCTTTCGGTGGACGTCGATGATCTTGCGACGCAGTTCTGCCGGCTCGAAAGGCTTGGCCAGGAAGCCATCGACATTCTGTCGTGACGCCTCGACGACAACCTGCTTGTCGACCCTTCCCGACATGACCAGTATTGGCAGGTTGACGAAGCGCTCGGAGTCGCGGAGTTGGACAATCAACCCGAGACTTGTCGAATCACCGAGGTCCAAGTCGGCCAATAGCAAGTCGAAATTCTGCTCGAACAGCATCGTGCGAGCGCATTCAGCATCCGCAGCGATGACTGTCTGGAAATTCCAACTGGTCAGTAGCTTGGCCAGAGCAGCGGCCATCTTTGGTTTGTCTTCGAGAACGAGGATGTCCACTGATGCCCGGGGTGTCGTAGAGGAAACTGCAGACTGTCAAACATAACACGGCACGCGTGGATGCATGGAGAGCCAGTTGGCCATAGGGTGTACGTTTTGTCCGAATCTCCTGTATTGAGTGAAAGAGAGTGCGTTCGCCGAGAGTCCTCAGACGTTCCATCCTCTCAGGCGGCACGCAATACGTCTACGTCTTCACTGTTGTTGGGCATCCGTGAACCGGCTTGATGGCCGCTCGAACCACATTGCCTGCGTTCGAGTCCGCCCTCTGGGCATGGTGCACGCCTATTCCTTCCCGTATGACGACAATGATGTAGAGTTCATGATCAGCCTGATGTTCCTCTTTGCATACGAGGGAGGAGACATCGTCCCTGGAGATGACATGTCGGGGAGCCAGGCCAAGTGGTGGGATTTGGACGATTTCGAGAACAGCGACGAACGGCTGATCGCCCCTGCCGAGTCCTGGATCGCAAGACGAGCAGTGGAACTGTATCCCATCTGGAAGAACCAGTCTGTAAGTCTGCAACCCTGAACTGACATGATCCAAACCCGTATCGAAGACCACACCATCCACATCACCGGCTACGTCTCCTCCGACGCCCACGAGCCCCTCAAGGATGCTCTGCCCCAGGTTACAGGTAAGATCGTCCTGTCCTTCGAGGAGAAGTCCTTCATCAATTCCACGGGGCTGGCAGTGCTGATGGATCTCCTCCTACCCATCAAGGACAGGTCCATCACCCTCGTGCATCCCAAGGCACTTCCGGCGGGTGTTCGAGATCACGGGGATGGCGGGAGACTTTGAGGTGGTGAGTGGGAAGTCATAGGGCAAGAGTTCTTCGACGCCCCTTTGTCATGGTCTCATCTCCCGCTCTCCAGTGATCCGACAGATGTCTCTGCCTCCTATACGCGAAAGGAACATCCATTGAAAGCCAAGTCGGAACTGCAGCCAGTTATTGACCTCATTGCCAGTGCAGACAGTCCGGTAGGGATGGATGCGGTCTACGTACACGCCCTGATTCTGGATAAACTGGAGAGCATCGAGAGGCGCCTCGGCGACCTTGAGGACGCGACAGAGAAACGGTAGGGTCTTCAATCCCCGCATTCACCGATCACGAAGCGAGCAAGCATGCCGGCCCGCAGGTCTACCAGTTGAGGAGTGACGTACCGGGACTGGTGGGAGGGTACAGGAGGATGACATCACGCTGGTGGTGCTGAAGGCGAAGTGATGCGATGCCTCAATCAAGTCCTGTAGGTCCCATGCGATCTGTGTGCACGCTTTTCGCTTTACTGATCACTACGACGACTCAACGGCGCAGGGCTCTACCTCGATGCCCCCGCTTCGATAAGCTACAGGTCAAGTCAGAAGGCCGACGAAGGCAGACTTACGAAGTATGGTTAGGCAATGCCAGGTCCGGTCGAGAACACACTAAAAGGAGATCCCGCTTGAAAAGACTATCGATAATCACACTGTCGTTGATTGTTTTGATGGGATGTTCGCAAATGCGTATGCCGGTTCCGATGGACCTAAGCGGCAACACGGTCGTCATGCCGGTCACCATCAAGAAGACTTGGCACATTTTCGGCATCAACAGAATTAGCTTCGGCCCTTTTACCGCCTCCGAGATTCATCTGGGTTGGGATAAAACCGGATCGCTGACCGCGGATGTCTATACCGCCAGCGATTTTTCCAAGCATTATGATTTTATCCTCAAGCAGGACAAGGGAACCGATTGGGAATGCAAATGCAGAGTCAAGGCCACCAAGAAGGAATTGAAGGGGAAACTGTTGGGCGGTGATTTATACATCCCGGTTAGGAGTGAAATTTCGCTGAATTGCATCTTCAAAGGCGCGCAGGGCGATTCCAGTTGGACCCTCGACCTCTCCAAAAACGCCACCGAGACCGACATGTTCACCGGCGAGCTGTCGCGGGCGGGCGAGACAATCCGGATTGAAAGCGTCGAAGAAATCGATGGCCAACGCTTCAATGTGTCCTACCAACCCAGCGGATATGTTTACAAGAAAGGGAACGCCGCTATCGGAGCGGTGGACGTGTTGGACAAGCAGAGGGTTTGGATCACGCCGGATTCGACCGGCAATCTCAGCCCCGAAATTGCGCTGGCTTCAACCGCCGTGATCCTGTTTCAAGACGTGTTGAAAGCGGTGGAAGAGGCAAAGTAGAGCTGCGAGAGCTCCGGCCCCGCATCCGTCTTGTTGTGTGTGTTGCACAACCCTGCCTTCTTCGACAGCATGTTCGCGGGCGTCAAAAGCGCCGGGGGACGATGTTTCGGGTGGGTGTGCCGACCACTATCCCCAGTTTGCTGAGTACGTGCGGCAGTTGAAGGGTGGATGACACCACTACGCCTGCTACAGAGGCCAACGGCATTCAGCGACCCTGAGTGGCTGTTCGAGGTGAAGCACGACGGCTTGCGCTCTCTGGCCTACATCGAAGCCGGGGCGTGCCGGTTGGTGTCGCGCAACGGCAACGACTATCGGCGTAAGCGGCTGCTGGAACTGGCGAAGGCCCTGTCAGGACTCCCGAACTCAGTCCTCGATGGAGAGTTGGTATGCCTCGACGAGGAGGGCCAAACACTCTTCTACGATCTGATGTTCAATCGTGCCCCGGTGTACTTCTATGCCTTCGACATCCTCTCGCTGAGCGGGGAGGATCTATGCGAAAGACCTCTGATTGAGCGCAAGGAGATCCTTCGAGAGTTGGCTTCGGATCGGTTGCTTTTCGTCAATCACATCGAGGAGTAGGGCGAGCAACTGTTCGACCTGATCTGCCAAAGGGACATGGAGGGGATCGTGGCCAAGCCCCCGGCCAGCCCGTACAAGGAACTGCGAGGCAAAGGCCCCTGGATCAAGATCAAAAATCCAGACTATTCCCAGGCGGTTGGGCGAGGCGAATTGTTCCATCCCGCCAAAGGTTGATGACTGGGGAAGAGTACTACTATGTGGAACGGTTGTTACTGCCGGGGACTTCGTCGCGCCGGACAAGAGGACGGCTCCTGCCGAGAAGGTCCAGTTCACCTTCGCCAAGTTTGCAGAGGAGGAGTTTCTGCCC
>CALFPI010000147.1 GCA_937919035.1 uncultured Gemmatimonadaceae bacterium | reverse complement strand
ACATCGTGTTGCCACTGCGACCGGCCATGAAGGACAGCGAGAAGATCAAACTGACACGGCTGGCCGTTGTCGGCTGCGGCATCTTCGTATTGTCCTGGGGTTATCTGTACAAGCCGCCTGAGACCTTCTTTCGCTTCATGGCGATCACCGGGACGATGTACTCCGCGAGTGTGTTGCTGACGACGGCTGCGGGTCTGTACTGGAAAAAGGCCAACACTGTCGGCACACTGACGTCCCTTGTTGTTGCTGGTGCCCTGCCCCTGACGACGATTTTCCTGGGCGGCGCCGACATTCTGCCCGCGGAATATGAATGGATGGTGGAGGACAAGGTTGTGGGCATCGCCACTTTCGTCGCCAGCCTTGCGTGTATGGTTGTTGCCTCGCTGCTGACACAGAAATCGCATCCACCGAAGGTCCTGGTGGCCATGAAAAATGGGGTAAGAGTATGACGGGCTGGCAAACGATCTGGACGTGGGCACTTGGACTGTCCGCGGTGCTGTTTTTTGCTGTGGAGATCGTCGTCGTCATCGGTGGTGCCGGTGACATCAAGGCGATGCTCAAGTCGCTGCGCGAGCATGCCGCAGAGGATGCGACGGACAGCCGTGCGCCGTAGCGTCAGCGCCTGTTCCAGCAACCAGAAACCTGAGAAGGGGAGGACAGATGCTGCTGCAGGATAAGGTGGTGCTTGTGACCGGAGCCGGTGGTGGTCTGGGTGCCGGCATTGCACGTGTGTGTGCCCGCGAAGGCGCGAAGGTCGTCGTCGCCGACGTCCGGGGTGATGCCGCCATGGACGTCGCCGCGCAACTGGACCGGGCAACGGGCGTTGCCTGTGATCTGCGCGACGATGCAGCGCTGGATGGTCTGGTGGCCGATACGGTCGCCGCCTACGGTCGGATCGACGGTCTGGTGAACAATGCCGGCGCCAACTTCGCCAAGCCCTTCCTCGAGACGACGGAGCAGGACTGGGAGTGGGTGGTGTCCCTCGATCTGCGGGCGGTGTTCTTTCTGACACAGAAAGTCTGCAGGCAGATGCTGCTGCAGGGCTCTGGTGGCAGCGTCGTGAACATCTCCAGCGTGCATTCGCAGTCGTGTCTGCCGGGTGCCGGGCCGTACGACGCGGCCAAGTGGGGCGTCGTCGGCATGGGCAAGAGCATGGCGGTGGAACTGGCACCGCAGGGAATTCGCGTCAATGCCATCTCACCTGGTCTGCTCAATACACAGATCTGGCAGGACCTGCAGAAGGCCGCGCCAAGTCCAGCTGCCTGTCTTGACTACTGGCAGCAGAACATCCCCATCGGCCGGGTCATCGAGCCGGAAGAGATCGGTGAGCTGGCTGCGTTTCTGTTGTGCGACCGGTCCGCCTCAATCACGGGGGCCAACATGTTCGCCGACGGCGGCATGACGAGCCAGCTCGTAAGCCGGGAACCCTACGCCTCCAAGGCAATCGACGGTCGCTAGGCGCCCGGCGTATCGGCGCCGTGCAGATTGTAGTAGTCACACTTTCGACGGCACCAGAAACACGGGTCTGGACCCTTGCCGCAGTACTGCTCACGCTTGTTGATGGCGCGCAGGATGGCGGTTGGCAAGAGGATAAGAGCGCCGGCGAAGGCAAGCATGGGCCACATGGGAGTTCCTCCGGGTGACAGTGCGGATCCTGCCGGAAATGTCCCTGACTTCGCTCGCATTGCGCAAGTCGCCCGCTGGCGTCGAATAGTCCCGCGACGGTTGGTCATGGTCTCGAGCCTGCGTGCGCATCTGCGCATCTGCGCATCTCCAGAACCGATTCCTACAAGGATATCAAACGATGATGATTGCTACGATCGACGAACTTCCGGGACCGCGGGTCATCCGGGCTCTGGGCCTGGTAAAAGGCAGAGCCATCCGCGCCCGTCATCTGAGGCAGGAGTTCATGGCGGGGCTCAAGAGGATCGTCGGCGCAGAGATCGAGGCATACACCAGGTTGCTGGCCTATGGCACGGCGGTGACTGTGCAGCAAGGGGCGGCCGCCTGAATGCGAGGCAGGATGCTGGCCGCTGCCCTGGTGCTGGGCTCGCTGCAGATCGTGGCAGCCGAGCCAACGATGGTGCTGACTCCCTGTCCAGAGGATGTTGATGTCTCCGGTGCCCGGTGTGGCGTACTGGACGTGTACGAGGATCGAGACGCGGCCGCAGGGCGGCGCCTCAGCCTGCGGGTTGCCGTCCTGCCCTCTCTGGGCAACCAGACCCAGGCGGATCCACTGTTCCTGCTGGCCGGTGGCCCTGGTATGGGGGCGACGGATCTGGCACAGATGGCCGAGCAACACCTTCGCCGAATTCGTGAGCACCGCGAGATCGTGCTCGTCGATCAGCGTGGCACGGGCGACTCAAATGGTCTCGATTGCAGCGACATCGACACGGATTCCACGTACTACAACCTCGGTGCGGATTACCCGTACCAGGCGCTGCGCGATTGCATGACGGAGTTTGATGCCGACCTGCGATTATACACGACACCGATCGCCATGGATGACTTGGATGATGTGCGCGAAGCTCTCGGGTACGAGCAGATCAACATCTGGGGTGGGTCGTATGGCACGCGGGCAGCTCTCGTCTACCTGCGGCGGCACGGGGAGCACGTGCGCAGCGTGATCGTTGACGGTCTCGCGCCGCCGGCCATCCGCCTGCCGTTGCATGTAGGGGAAGACGCCAG
>CALFPI010000146.1 GCA_937919035.1 uncultured Gemmatimonadaceae bacterium | reverse complement strand
ACGATTTCGATGGATTCGAGGAAACATCGACGGAAGCCACACCCCGTCTTGGCGTATGGATCGGTACGCATGGTCGAGCCAGTCTGGCCGTATCCTTCCTGCGGTTCGGCTCGGATCTGCCAGGGCACACCCTGTCCGCGACAGACGAGGATGATCTGTTCCGCATCGGCGGCAGCGCCGGCTACGACAGCCGTGATGACTGGTCTAACCCATCGATGGGCTGGTGGACAGAGGCCGACGTGTGGAAGACCGGGGGGCTGCTGCCAGGTGAGGGAAACTTCTGGACGATGAATCTCGACGGGCGCCGGTTCCAGCCTGCCATCGCCGGTCACACCATCGTTCTGGCGGGCCTGCTCACGTTACAGTCCGGTCAGGTCGGTCGAGATCTGCCGCAGTACATGGATTTTCACCTCGGCGGCGCCAACTCCCTGCGGGGGTACGATGTGGCCGACCTGGGCCAGGTGCTGTCGGGCAAACAGCAGCTGCTGACGACTGTCGAGTATCGTGTGCCTCTGGTGGAACCAACGGAAGTTACGCTCTTGGGTATGAGCGCTGATCTCGGTCTGGGTGCGACGCTCTTCGTCGATGGCGGCCTGGCCTGGACGGACAACAAGGAGTTCTCTGCCGGCCGCGCCCGTCTGGGTGTGGGCGGGGGCCTGCGACTGCTGCTGCCTGCCGTCGATATGACGCGACTCGAGGTCGGTTACGGCGAGAGCGGCTGGGCCATCCACTTCGCCAGCTTCGCAAAAATGCGGGCGCAACGACTGCGGCTCAGATAGGTAGAGGAAACGCCGGTCCCCATGTGCGGGGGCCGGCGTTCGGAAGCAGTTCCTGCGGGTCTCTAGTTGCGGGAGAATTCGCCCAGCAACTCACCATAACTGGCGCGTAATTTGTCGAGCGCCCGGTTGCGCAACTGGCGGACGCGCTCGCGCGTGACACCCAGGACATCGCCGATCTCCTCCAACGTCTTTGGCTCATCGTCGCCCAGACCGAAGTAGGCGTGGACAATGGTGCTCTCCCGCGCGTCCAGCACACGCAGGCAGGAGGACAGCGTGCTGCGCATCTCGTCTTCATCGAAGCGTTCCTCGATCCCCGACTCCACCGGTGCCGCGAACACAGCCTGCAAGGGTGTGTCCTCGTCCGGATAGGCCGGTGCGTCAAAGGACACGTCCCTCTGACTGACGATCATGGCATTGTGCGTGCGCTCTGCGCTGATATCGACGTGATCGGCAATCTCCCTATGCGTTGGAGATCGACCCAGAACCTGTGACAAGGCTCGCGTCTCTTTCTCGATTTTCTGCAGGTCGTTGATCTGGCTCATGGGCGGATTGGCAATCTTGCCCTGCTCGGCCAAAGCCTTGAGAATCGCCTGGCGGATCCACCACACGGCATAGGTGATGAATTTGAACCCACGGGTCTCATCGAAGCGCTTGACCGCCTCGAGCAGTCCCACATTGCCCTCTGAGATCAACTCGACCAGAGACAGACCATAGTCCTTGTAGCCGCGGGCGACGCTGACAACAAAGCGAAGGTTGGCGGTAATAATCTGCTGCCGCGCTTCCTCATCGCCTGCCTTTACCCGGGTAAACAGCTCGAATTCCTGCGAGCGGCTCAAGGGTTCGGTGTCTTTGATCTCTTTCCAGTAGAGTTCCACTGCCTCCACTGCACTCGGGCTTCTCACGGCAGCCATCTTGAGGCGTCTCCTGTAAAGTCGTTGTTAAACAACAGATTACGGATGTCTTGCTAGAAGTTCACGTGACGCACGAACAGACTTGAGACAACCCGCATCAACCTTAACGTCAACGTAAAGGTTCAATATAGGGGCGGCCTCGCACCCATGCAAGGCGCAATAGTTCAGACGCGGGAAGGCGGTTTGAGATCCGCCGCAAAAACTTCAGTCGAGGCCGGGTCGGCGTCGCTGGGTTTTTTTCGTCGAGTGTTTCTTCTTGCCGTCGAGACGCCGGGCGACGGCGGCGCGCCCGGGTCGGGTCTTGCGCCGCTTGGGCGCCGGGGGCTTGATCGCCGCCGCCATGAGCTCGGCAAAGCGGTTGATGCAGTCGATGCGATTGCGCATCTGGGAGCGATGCTGCGACGAGGCGATCACCAGTTGACCTGCGGCGTTGAGCCGCGATTGCAGTCGTGACCGGGATCGTTCGCGCAGGTCATCTGGCAAAGACGGACTACCAAGCAGATCAAATCGCAGTTCGACCCGAGTACTTGTCTTGTTGACATGCTGCCCCCCTGGCCCGGGGCTGCGGACAAAGGAAAAGGCCAGTTCAGCCAATGGAATGCGGACGCCTCCGGGCAGGTCGACGGCGTCTGGCAGATGGAGAGAGGGCATAGCAGGCAGTATACTTACACCTTCTGCTTCCCACCAAAGAAAGTCAGGCGGAATGAGCCCCAGATACACGGCTGCCATCATCGGCTGTGGTTCCATCGCCCATGCCCACATGGATGGCTATGCACTTGTGGATGACATCGATGTGATCGCCATCGCTGATCCGGTCGCCAAGGCTCGGGTCCATTTCATGGGCCAGCACCCCGACGTGCCGCTGCAGGAGTTTGCTGACGTCGAACAGATGCTGGCGCAGGCCAGGCCCGACATCGTCAGCGTCTGCACATGGCATCTGTTACACCCGGCGCCAACGATCGCCGCCGCCAGAGCCGGAGTCAAAGGCGTGATCTGCGAGAAGCCAATGGCCATCGGCCTGGCCGCCGCCGACAGCATGATACAGGCCTGCGAGGCCAGCGGTACCAAGCTCGTGATTAGCCATCAGCGGCGCTTTACCAAGGGCTGGGAAAAGGCACGCCAGTTGCTCCAGGAAGGTGTCATCGGTCAGCCTCTGTTCGTGACCAACAAGGTCGCTGAGGGTCTGACGAATTGGGGTACCCATTCCATCGATGGGTCCCGCTACGTACTCGGTGACCCGCAACCGCAATGGGTCATGGGTGCCGTCGAGCGCCGCACCGATCGCTTTGAGCGTGACACGCCCATCGAGGATGCCTGCCTCGGCCTGATCCATTTTGACGGAGACATTCAGCTGTTCATCCAATCCGACCTGATGCGCGCCGGAGCCACAGCAGGCTCGTTCCAGATCAAGGGCAGCGAGGGCATGATGGAGGTCAGTGAGACGCAGGTGCGGCTGATGAATGCCG
>CALFPI010000145.1 GCA_937919035.1 uncultured Gemmatimonadaceae bacterium | reverse complement strand
CGACTACGCCAACGTGCCGTGGATGTTTCGTCTGGGCCCCGATGACCGGCAGCAGCTTTCGGTGCTGCTCGACCATGCCCACAAGCAGGGCTGGAACCGACTTGTCTGGATCGGTGCCGATGAACGCGACAGCCACATCGCCGAGGCCACCGCCCGGCGACTGGCGGCAGCGATGGGTGACATGATGGTCACCGATGATCCGCAGGTTGCCGATGCCATGCTGGTCTGGGGAAGTGTTGATGCAGCGCCGGATTTGCTGGCCGCTGCCGGCAGGCTGGCGGCGGGCCGGCCGCTTCTGGGACCGTGGATGCTGGCGGCAGGATCAGGGCCGTCCGCCAATCAGGCCTTGCACATCTGCGTGCCCGCAGGCAAAGGTGGCATGCCACCCATCGATTTTCGCCGCCGCCTGCCGCCGGGTATGAGCCCCGCCGCCCAATGGATGGCGGCCCTTACCTACGACGCTGTTGAGCTGCTGGCACAGGCACTGGCAGGAGGCGCCACGACGCCCACTCAGTTGCGTGGCGCCGTGGCAACGGCAGATGACCGGGGCCTGAGCGGCCCGATCAGCTTTGATACCCTGGGTGGTCGCAGGGTACCTGCACTGGTTGTCCGCCGCGAGCCGGACCTGGCAAGCCACATGCCTTGACGGGAGATCCCGCACCGGCAAAGTTGCCGGGCATTGTATACTTCGCGGGACCACAAGACAGGGAGAGGGCGCGTCATGAAGATTGCCATCACCGGTGCCGTCGGGCCTCTCGGCCTCAGGTTGGCGGAAGAGTTGACGGCGGCGGGGCATGAATTGCGGGGCCCCGATGACGGGGTGGATGGGCTCGACACCGATGCCGTGACCGCATGGTGCCACGGCATGGACCGCATCGTGCATCTGCCGGACGTAGCACGTTCGCGGCAGAACCCGGAACCCGACACCAACGCCGAGGCGGACAGTCGCATTCTCGACACGGCTCTGAAGGGCACGTGGAATGTTCTGTGTGCTGCACGGGACGCCGGCATCGGCCAGGTTGTGCAGGTCAGTGACGTGGCCATCTATGCCGGCTATGACGACGAATACATTCTGTCCGAGGACATGGTCGCCCTGCCGGATACCTCGGCCGAACAACAGGCGATACATCTGGCGGAGGGGGTGGCGCACGAGTTCGCCCGCGAGCGACCCGGTTCAGTGTTGACCTTGCGCCTGGGACGACTCGTCGACGCTGCGGCCCTGCCAGCGGATGCGGCGTTTGATCGCGACTGGCTGGATCTGACAGATGCTACCGCCGCCATCCGGCGCGGCCTCGATCTGGAGACCTACGATCATCCATCGCACTGGGGGCTTTACAACCTGGTCGCCGACACCCCCTTTTGCCGATTCGCCCTGCGGATCAGGCAAGGGCGCTTCGCCTTCTCTCCCACCGTCGACTTCCGTGCCTGGTGGCCGGAGCAGCAGGAGACCCGGGCACGGAAGGACACGCCATGAAGGTCATGGTAACCGGCGCCGCCGGCTACATCGGCAGCATCGTCGCGCGCGACCTCGAAGCGGCGGGACATCAGGTTCGCGGCGTTGATTTTCGCCCCATGCCGGCACTGGCAGACACGCGTGTCATCGATCTGAACGACGCCGCTGCCATCGATGCGGCGATCCGGGGTGTCGATGCCGTGTGTCATCTGGCCTGGCCCATGGGTCAGTGGAAGGACGCCGCCCTGGGGGACAACAGCGATCTGGGTGCCGGTGTTCGTGGTCTCTTCGACATTCTGTCCAGCTGTGTGCGGCACGGCATTGGCCGGGTCGTGTTTCAAAGCACGATCAATATCACCTGGCAGAGCTGGGACAGCTGGCGCATCACCGAGGACGAGACCCCACGCCCCGGAACGCAGGGCTACACCCTGGGCAAGACGCTGGCAGAGGACCTGTGTCGCAGCTTCGCCCGCTGCCACGACATGACGATCGCGGCGATCCGCGTTGGGGGCGTATTCACCTTCGAGGCGGAGGGGCATGGCGGTGGTCCCGACGTCCACTACCTGCCATCGAGTTGTGTCGAGCGGCGTGACATCGCCCAGGCCCACGAGTTGTGTCTGACGAAGGATCTGCCCAGCCGCTTCGAGATCTTCCACATCTTTCATGATCGCCCGGGGAGCCGTTTTCCCATCGACAAGGCCCGGCAGATTCTGGGGTACCAGCCCAGGTACAACTGGGAAGAACTGTGGCGTCGCTGAGTCAGTCGGCGATGCCGTTGAACTCGTTCAGGGCCGCAAACATGGCGACCACATTCGGCATCGGTGTCAGGGCCTGCACATTGTGAATGGTGTTGAAGACAAAGCCGCCGCCCTCGCCGAAGATCTCGCACCGTTGCAGGACCTCGACACGCACCTGCTCCGGTGTGCCGAAGGGCAGTGTCTGCTGGGTGTCGACACCGCCGCCCCAGAAGGTGATGGCGTCGCCGTATTCGGCCTTGAGGGCCCGTGGTTCCATGCCCGTCGCTGAACACTGCACGGGATTGAGGATGTCGAAGCCGCACTCGATGAAATGGGGAATGAAGGCGCCCACGGCGCCGCAGGAGTGCTTCATCGTCTTCCACGGCGTATGAGCGTGGATCCAGCCGTTGACCTGGCGATAGTAGGGGGCGTAGAGTTCGAGGAAGGTCTGTGGCGAACAGAAGCTGGAGGTCTGCGTGCCGAAATCTGTGCCGCACACAAAGACGACGTCGATGGCATCACCGATCACGGCATGGAGTCTGTCGAGATTCTGCAGAGCCAGCTCGCACTGGCGGGTGAAGACGGCGTGCAGGTAATCCTGTCGCGTCAGGGTGGACACATACCACTCGGCTACGTCGCGGATGCCCCTGGGATGTTTCAGGAAGGGTGCCGGCACCAGGGCGATGTCACCAAAAGCGGTGCCCCCAAGTGTGCCGACGCGGGCCCGCGGCGAGTCGGCGACACGGGCCGCCTCGGCACGAAAATGGTCGAGGGCGGCATCGGTGATGGGACCAAATTCCTCGAGGTTGTCCGCTGGATCGAGGGCGGCTTCATCAAGGGGTTGCTGGCGGATGATGGTGTCGAAGAAGTAGCCACCCACAGGCATACGCCCCGACGGCCCGACGGTGGCGTCCCCTTCGGGGTAGAGCAGCAGGTCCCCGTTGGTGTCGACGGAGGTGACGAAGTGTTCGGAGACCAGGACCTGTTGGCCCCAGGGCAGGCGCGCCTGGCGCCAGTTCTCGTTGGTGAAGCCGAAGATCGTTTTTTCCGGGCACACGGCGTCCACGTCAAGATGCAGCGCCGCCGCCAGATCAGGCTCGATCCAACCGAGCATCTGATACGGCTCGTGCACTCGCACCGGCCGCGCTTCCAGACCAAAGTGGCGGCGCAGTTCGGCGACGACCGTCACATGTACACCCGTCGTCGGGGTTGCACCAAACTCAACAGGAATACGATCCGGGCTGCGATGGGCCAGGGCGGTCTGCACACGTGTGCGGCTGGAACTGTTCGTCATGGGAATTTCCTCCTCACGGATATGTACCCGAGTCGAGGCCGGAAAGGAAAGGCAAGTGCTACGCGTGGCTGAGACGGGCGACACGGCGCAACGGATCGAGGCCGTGCACAAACGCTATGACATCGATCCAAAGCAGGTGCGCCTCGTGCGCGCACCCTATCGAATCTGTCCGCTGGGTGCACATATCGATCACCAGTTGGGTACGGTAACGGCCATGGCCATCGATCGTGCCGTCTGGCTCGCCTTCGCGCCCACCCCTGCCGACAGGCGTGTGCGCCTGACGAGCCGCAGCTTTGCCGGTGACGTCGATTTCGCCCTCGACGCTGTGCCGGATCGAGTCGACGGTGACTGGGGCAACTTTCCACGCGGGGCGGTGCGCGCCCTGCAGGCAGCGGGGCACGATCTGCGCTGCGGCATCGTCGGCGTCACCGACGGCGGCCTGGCGGAAGGTGGCCTCAGTTCATCGGCGGCGATCGGTGTCGCCTACCTGCTGGCGCTGCAGGCGGCCAACGGACTGGTGGTGGCAGCGGATGACAACATCCGCCTCGACCAGGCCATCGAGAACGGTTATCTCGGTCTGCGCAACGGCATTCTCGATCCAGCGGCGATTCTGTTGTCACGCCGGGATCAGCTGACCGTGATCGACTGCAAGTCCATGACCCACGAGGTTGTTCCCGCCGGTACCGCCCTGCTCCCTTTCCGCGTGTTGATCGCCTTTTCGGGCTTGCGCCAGGCGTTGGTGTCGACGGACTACAACCGCCGTGTGGGTGAGTGCCAGCAGGCAGCAACGGCGCTGCTGGCGGCAAGCGGGCGTGTGGGAACCCAGGCCCGGTTGGGACACATCACGCAGGACGAATACGACGCCCATGCCGGCGTGCTCACCGGCCCGCCGTCAAGGCGGGCGGCACATGTCTTTGGTGAGATGGCCCGTGTACGGGACGGCGTCGCCGCCTGGCGCCGGGGGGATACGGCAGAACTGGGGCGGCTGATGACGGCCTCGGGACACAGTTCGATTCACAACTATGAGTGTGGCGCGCCGCCGTTGATCGACCTCTACGACATCCTGCGCACAACGGACGGCGTCTACGGCGCGCGGTTCAGCGGCGCCGGCTTCCGCGGCTGCTGCGTGGCTCTCGTGGCGCCCGATGCCGCAGTGGATGCGGTCGCATCGGTGCGCCGGCGCTACGCCAGGGCGCGCCCGGAACTGGCGGCAGAGGCGCCGGTGTTCCTCTGCGACAGCGATGACGGTGCCAGACTGGTGGCTCAGTAACGGCCGAAAGCAGGTACGGCAGCGGCAAAGCCGGCGTCGAAGTGCAGCAGCTCATCGGCATCCTGCAATGCCAGTGTCGTCGCCTCGTGGCCACTGCGCCACAGCAGGCTGGACAGCTGGTAGGTGAGTCGGGCAAAGGCCGGATTCGGATAGCAGGTGGATGACATCAACCTGTTATCCGCCCCTGGCGCAAGCCAGCGATCAAAGGTCTGCAACACCCCCTCATAGGAGCTGCCCTCAGGGTCGATGTCCTGCTCGACGCCGTCGATGCGCAGATGTTTGGCCCCCTCCAGGTAATCCATGGCCAGTTCGAAGGGTCTGCCGTCGCCCCGGCCGCGGACCACGCGGGTCTTGGCCCACGGGGCGCCCCGCGTGAAGTCGGTGCGACCCTGGATGCGCGTCGGGCCGAGGGCCATCTCGTAGTCCACGCAGCCATCCACGACGTAGCCATAGTCCTGCGGATTGGGCGGCGCATAGGGGCGCGCCTGCGCCGAGACCCGCACCCCATCGGCCAGGGCGGCGTCGGTGCCACCGCGCAGTTGTCCCAGGACGAACAGGATCCAGGCCATGCAGTGCACGGACTCCTGATACTGGATATGGACCATGCGTTTGCGATTGCGCGGGTTGGTCGGATCCTCGCGATCCTTGGAACGCTGGATGACGATGGCATCGATGTCGACGTGCTCGAAGCGTTGCAGGGCCTCGATGACACGGGTCGTGAGTGGATCGAAGAGTTCGGGAAAATCGAACAGCAGCAATGCCTGTGTGCCGGCGACGGCATCGATCAACGACGTGCAGTCCTGGGGGCGCTCGGGTGTGGCCATGGGCTTCTCGTTGAGAATCGCCAGGGGCTCTGTGACGGCCCGTTGCAGCAACAATTGCAGGGCGGCGCCACGGTGCTCGGGATGCAGGGCCAGATGGAACAGATCCGCCGGTTGCGCATAAAAACTGTCATCGCTGTACTGGTGCAGGCGCGCCAGCGGCACATCGGCCGGTGCCGGTCCGGGATCCAGCACCGAAACCTCGAGATCCAGATCCAGGCCGGCCTCGACGAACTTGCGGCCGATGTAGCCCCAGGCGCCGGCAATGGCGAGACGGCGAATGTGTGTCACGGTGACTGTTCTCCGGATCCGGCGCGGCGCTCGGTGGAAATATCAGAGCCGACGAGTCGGTGCCCCGCCGCCCGCAGGCGCTGGCCCAGCGCTGGGCCCACCAGACCGAGACCGATGATTCCGAGGGGTTGTTCCATGGGCTGACAAACTCAGGCGCGGACCCGATGCTGGCAACGGTGGTTGTCGCCTGCCCCCGGGTGTATGAGATTGCCTGCTGTCACTCGCATCGAAACGAGACAGGACCCATGGCTGAGCACCGACGTCGCATCATCTGGTTCTGCAGTACCGAGATCATCGCCACCCGCCCCGACGCCCTGCGGCGCCTGCGCGACGAAATCGGCCTGACGACGATCATGCCTGAATCCCCCATCTGTCACACCTCCGGGTTCCGTGCCAGTGAGGCTCTGGCCGCCCGCGGACCGTTCACGGACTGGCGACAACGGACGGACCGCTGGCCGAAGGCGGCAGATGGGATCTATCCGCCCGTCGCCGGTGTCGTCGGCGGCTTCGACGACAGCGAACTGCTGCGCGCCATGGATGTCGCCCATGACGCCGGCATCGAAGTGTGGGGCCACCTGGGGCTGTGGAGTTACGGTGGCGATGTCTTCCCTGAATACGCCATGCGCGACGTGGACGGCGCCGAACTGAGCCCGCGCTGGCAGGCCTGGGGTACGGGCCTGTGTCCCAGTCACCCGCAGGTCGATGCCTGGACGGCAGATTGCCTGGAGGAGGCGACGGCACGCTACGCCGTGGATGGCTACTGCGTCGATCACGCCCGCTATCCACAGCCAGCCAACCTGCATGCGTTGATCGCCTGCGCCTGTGAGCACTGCTGCGCTGCCGGGCAGGCCCTGGGGTTTGATGCGCAACGGCTGGTGGCGGCGGCGCGTGCGTCCCGCCAGGCGCTGCGGCGACTCGATGCAGAGGGAGTGCGGCAGGCCCTGGCGACGGGTTTGCGCGGGCCTGAGTTGCTGCCCGCCCTCGGGGTCCCACGAGCTCTGTGGGAGTGGCTGCTGATGCGCGCCGCGCTGCTGTCAGGGCGTATGGCTGCTTTCCGTGACCGGGTCCAGCAGGTGAAGGCGGGCCTGCCCTTCGGCAGCGACGTCTTTGCCCCCTCCATCGCCCTGCCGGGTGGGCATGACTTTGACCGATGGACGGTGGCGACAGACTTCCTCACCGGGGGCAGTTCCGCCGGGGGTGTCGTCGGCTGGGCGACGGGGGCGACGAATGCCGCCGCCGAATGGGCGCAGGCGCTGGTTGATGAGACGGCGGACGTCGCCCAGGAGGATGCTGTGGAGTTGTGTCTGCGTCTGTTGAGCCAGGAGGACGTCGCCGGCTTGCCGCGGACGATCGACGGTCTGCGCCAGGGCCCGTTGCCCCTGGCCGAGCTCTACGACCGGGAAGTGGCGCGCCTCGTGGCGACCACTGCCGGTCGAGTGCCCCTGTACCCACCCGTCTCTACCGGCGGCAGCCCGGAGCAGGTGCGCCAGCTTGCGAGCTCCGTCCAGGCCCACGGCTGCCATGGCGCCATGATCTCCGTCGATCCCGACAACGCCGCGTCTCTGCAAGCCCTGCGGGACGGCTTCGGCGCATTGGCACTGGCCAACTGATGCAATCTCAATCCGGAGTCCTACTGGCATGAATCGAGTCCCCGACAAGTTTATCCGTGTTGCCGCCGAGAGTTTGGAGCAATTCACTGCAGCAGTGGGGCAAGCGGCCGGCCTGAGCGAAGACCGGGCCCGGCAGCTGGCGCGCTTGCTCACCGACAACGACTGCCGCGGCGTCTTCAGCCACGGCACGTCAGGTCTGCTCTCCTATGCCAGGTTGATGCGGGACGGGCAGGTGAATCCGGATCCTCAGGTCCGGGTTGTTTCGGAGACGCCGACCAGTGCCCTGGTGGATGGGGACGGCGGGCTCGGCTACTTCCCGGCGGTGGTGGCAACGGAGAAGGTCATCGAAAAGGCCGCCCAGATGGGCATGGCGGTGGGCGTCAGCCGCAACCACAATCACTTCGGCGCCGCCGGGATCTACACGCGCATGATGCTGGCCCACGATCTGGTCTGCTACAGTACGTCCGGCCACCAGCTGTCGATGCAACCCGGTGAGCCACTGATCCGATCCGGTGGGGGGTCACCCATGTCCTTTGCGACACCAACGGCGACAGAGCCACCCTTCGTACTGGATTTTGGTGCCCTCCACGGGCTCTATGGCGAGGAAGACCAGCGACTCTTTGCCGAACGGGCACCAACACTCGTGCTGCGTTGTTTCGCCATGGGGCAGGTCTGTCAGAGTTGGGGCGGGTTGCTGACGGGGTTGACCATCGACCCGCAGCGTCGTCGCTGGACGTGGCCGGAGGCCAATCAGGGCGCGCTCATGCTCGCCTTCCGCATCGATCTCTTCGCGGATCCGGCGGAGTTCAAGGCCGAGATGGATGTCTACGCCCGCACGGTCCGTACACTGGAGCCCCTGCACGGATTGGACGAGAGTCACATGCCCGGTGCCCTCGAGGCGGAGCGCGAGCGCAGTTGGCGCATTGAGGGTGTCCCCATTGGCGAGCGTCATCAGCAGCGACTGCAGGAGACGGCAACTGAGTTCTCGCTGACGCCGCCGTGGTGACAAGGATGACCAGACAGAATCCTTCACGCCGGGCATTCCGGGGGGCCATCGTTGCTGTCGCCCTCAGCCTTGCGACGTCTGCGTGTGCCTTTGATTTCGCCCTGATCGGAGACACGCCCTACAACCCTCAGGACAGCCTCGCCCTGTTGCGCATGATCCCTTACATCAACCGGGCGAAGGTCGAATTCGTGCTGCACGCAGGGGATTTCAAGGGCGGCTCCCAGCCGTGCTCCGACGCCCTCTTCGAAAGCCGTAAGTCGATGCTCGACCTCTTCCAGCACCCATTGATCCTGGTACCGGGGGACAACGACTGGACGGACTGCCATCGTCCCGGTGCCGGTGCCTGGGCACCGCTCGAACGGCTGGCGAAATTGCGCGCCCTTTTCTACAGCCCGATGGAGCGTAGCCTCGGGACGGGGACCATGGCGGTAGAGTCCCAGGCGCGGGAGCGGCGTTATGCCGAGTTTCCTGAACATCTGCGCTGGCAACGCGACGGTGTACACTTTGCGACGCTGCACATTGTCGGCAGCAACAACGGCACGAAGGACTTCGAACAGCGCACGGCGGCCGATGATGAAGAGGTCGTGCGTCGCACCGCTGCTGCCCTTGACTGGATGCGGGCGGCATTCGCCCGGGCGCAGCAGCAACATGCCGCCGGCCTGCTGCTGGCGATCCATGCCAACCCGGGCTTCGAAGCCCACCATGACAGCACCTTCCGTGCCGCCTACGAGGAGTTCCGTACGGTGCTGCAACAACAGGTGATCAGCTTCGACAAACCCGTCATGCTGGTCCACGGTGATTCCCACTACTTCCGCATCGACAAACCGTTGACCGGCCCCAGTGGCAGGCGTCTGGACCTGTTCACGCGCGTCGAAACCTTCGGTGTGCCGCACAACCACTGGCTGCGTGTCGGGGTGGATCCGCAGGATCCGATGGTGTTCCGTGTGCGCCAGCAGATCGTGCCCGAGAACATTCAGCGCAACTGAGTCGCAATGATGGCCCTTCCGGAGGATGCAACGATGGCAGCAGACATGCCTGGCAACAACAGCCAGCGACTGCAGTGGTTCAGTGATCTCGGTTTCGGCCTGTTCATCCACTGGAGCATGGACAGTCAACTGGGCGCCGTCATCGGCCACTCCATGGCGGGCGCATCCGACGACTATCTCCGTCGCTTCATCGACGATCTGCCCGCCACGTTCCAACCCAAGTCGTTCGATCCCCACGCCTGGGCCGTGCTGGCAAAACTGGCGGGCATCCGCTACGTCGTGTTCACCACCAAGCATCACTCCGGCTTCTGCATGTTCCACACGGAGACGACACCTTTCGGCATCGCCAACACACCTTTCGAGCGGGATATCACTGCCGAGGTCATCGACGCATTCCGTCAACAGGGCATCGCCATTGGTCTCTACTTCTCGCCGGATGATTTCCATTTCCTGCACAGCAAGGGGTTGCCCGTGCACCGGGGTGTGCTGCCCGCAGATTGTGACGGCCTGCTGGCACACAACCAGGCGCAGATGCGGGAGTTGCTGACCAACTACG
>CALFPI010000144.1 GCA_937919035.1 uncultured Gemmatimonadaceae bacterium | reverse complement strand
GACGTAGACGCCACCGTCAACCTGCAACAAGAAGACTTCCGTACCCTGGCCAACACGGAACGACGCAGCGCCGACCTGTCGACATCCCTGTCGACGACGACGAATCTGCACAAGGTTCTGCCCGGCAGCTGGGGATTCACGATCCCGGTAAAATACTCCTACAACCGCGACCGGAGTCTGCCCCGGTTCGGCCCCAATTCCGACGTCGAACTGCCGTCGAGTGAGAAGGACTCGCAGCGGACGGAAAACTCCAAGGAGTTCGTCGAGGTTTCCATCAGCAAGCCGCGTGGCGGCAAGAACATGATCGTGCGCTGGACGCTGGACCAGATGAACCTGCGTATGTCACAGACACGCAACCGCGGCCTGTCGCCGGTGACTCCGGTGAACGACCGCGATACGCAGAGTCTGGCCTTCGGCTATAAAATGCCGCTGCCCGCTCCGCATATCGCCTACCTGGGCTGGATGCCGGAGTTTGTGCCCCTGTCTCTGCGCAAATCGGAACTGAGCCCGGTGCCGACCACAGCGAGCTATTCGCTGAATGTGAACCGGCAGGAGAGTGCCAACTGGCGGGTCGGTCAGATCGACACCACGTTCAACGAGAACTTCTCCTTGAAGGAGTCGTATTCGACCAAGGTGAGCCCGCTGCGCTCGCTGTCGGGGGACTACAGCCTGGCCGTCGATCGCGACCTGCGGAAACTGTATAACCCCTCCCACTTCGCCTTTGGCCGCGAGGTCAAGCGCAATCAGCGTGCCGATGTGAAGGTGCAGTTGCGCGTCGTGCGTTGGCTCGATCCGACATTCACGTTCCAGGCCGATTACGAGGAAGACTCGGATCCCCGACGCCGGCAGCAGGCGTCACTGATCGACACGGCGGGCGGCATCAACAGGGTCATCCAGACGCTCGATACAAGCACCAAGAACACCCTGTCATCCCGGATCAATCTGCGCCTTCCCGATGTGCTCAAGGCGTTGGGGTCACCGGGTCTCAAGAAGCGTCCCACGCGACGGACCGCCGCCGCAGTCAACACCGCCGCGACCGCCGCCGCACCCAAAGCGGCAACCACCAAGGACGACAAAGAAGAGGCGCAGCCCTTCTTCGCACGCCGGTTTCTGCATTTCACCAGTGACTATGTCGAACCCCTTTCCTACTCGTGGCGTCGCAATACGGATGCACGCAATTTCAATCTCGTGGAGCGTCCGGCTCTGGCCTTCCAGTTGGGCCTCGATGACAGTCTTCGTGTCGCCCAGCGGGGTGTGGGTCTGACGCAGCAGGACAGTTGGAGCCGCAGCACGAACACTGACATGAGCAGCGGTCTGCGTCTGCCCATGGGGTTCAGCGTCAAACCCAGCTTCAAGGAGCAGGTGTCCCGGCGATCCGGCAGTACACAGGACCGCTTGCGCGTCGAACAGTCGCAGACCTATCCGAGTGTCATCGTCAACTGGGGGCGAGCCGACCGTGTCTGGGGTCTGCGCCGGTATCTCAACAGCGCTCAGGTGAACGTACGCTACGAGGAAACCAAGTCATCGCAGGCTGAGGGGAGCCTCGATCCGTCCAATCTGATCCGCGAAGGGCTGGCAACAGAATGGCGCGCCACGTGGACCGGGCAGTGGCGCATTGGTCCGACGACCCGCATTGAACTGTCGAGCAGCACCAGTGACGATCTTGATTTCGAGATCACCGATCGGTCCGATTCGACGGTTGTCATCCACCACAGGCCGCCGTTGCGCGGTAGTGGCCGCAATGCCAAAACAACGACGACGTTCGATACGCGGTACAAACTGCGCCCGCGGGAACTGCCTTTTTTCGGCAAACTCAAGTCCAGCATTGATCTGAACTTCCAGATCAACATGAGCTCGCAGACCCGCCAGAGCGCCACTGGGGATGAAAAGCTCGTTCCCATCTCCTCGAACGAGCGCTGGGACGCACAACTGCGCGCCACTTACAGTTTCAGCGAGACCTTCCGCGGAGAAGGGGTAATCCGTATCGAGAACGATCGCAACAATATTTCTGAGAAGACCCGGAAGGTTCGTGAGTTGCGCATGTCGGGTACTGTGACCTTCCGGTAGGCGTCCGGCAACGGGGGGCTTATCTTGATCGATCTCAACCGTCAGGAAGCGGTGGCGGTCCTGTTCCTCAGCGGCACGCTACTGGTGGGTACCGCTGTTGCCATCGTCGACCACTTCAAAGCCGATCAGTTTGAGGATTTTCACGTGATTGCCGCTGCGGTAGCGATACCGGCGCAGGACTCGACGGCAATCGAGGCAGCAGGGCCACTGGCGCTCAACCGGGCCGACGCAGAGCGCCTGCAGGAACTGCCACACATCGGCCCGAAAACGGCGGCGGCCATTGTCGCATATCGTCAGACGCATGGGCCGTTCGCTTCGGTCGACGATCTGCGCCATGTACGTGGGATCGGTGCGGCGACCGTGGCGCGACTGCGCACGCTTGTATCGACAGACTGAAATCTCTTCTTACCGAAAGTTGCCGTGCTTCGTTCCTCCACCACTCATTGCACCGGGATCCACGTGGCACCTGACGGCATGTACGTCGTGCAGCTGTCGCGCCGTGAACAACGGGTATCGCTGACGCGTTGCACCGTCGTGCGTCTGGAGCGTGCCCTGACGATGCCGGAGTCACTCGCTGATGACGAGGCCAGAATACTGCTGGTCGAGGCTCTGCGCGTGCTGCATCGCGGTGGCATCGATGTGGCGCGGCCATACTTTGCACTGTCCGGCACGACATGTTTCATCAAGCGTCGATTCGTCCTGCCGCAGGCGGATGGAGCAACGCGTGAACACCTGCTCTGGGAGGCGGGGCAGTTGCTGGGAGCCGATATCGATGACTATGGCGTGGACACTCTGGTGACGGCGCGGCATGGATTCTTCATCGCCGTGCGCCGGCAGATTCTCGATCTGTACGGGGTGCTGTGCCATCAGGCCGGTCTCGGCAAGCCCGGTTTCGACATGGCCTCCTTCGCACTGTGCAATGCGTTGGAAAACTCCGGTACTGGTGGGGTGGGCGTGGAAGTCGTGTTGCAGGATGACGGCTACAGTGGACGGGCGGTGTTGTTGCGCGACGGCATCTATGAGGGCGAGCATAGCTGGAGCCTCGAGGAGTCCGGCGTGACCGATGGGATCGCCCGCCTGCTCCGGGCTGAACTGGACGAAAATGAAGCCGTGCCGCGTGTCTGGCTCGCCGGCCCTGGTGATACCGTCAATGGCGGCGCCGGGTTTGATGGAATCGACCACGTCGTCGAGATCGACCCCTTCGCAGGCCTGTTGGTGGCCGATTCCGTACGCCGGACGTTGGAGACGGCCAGGGTGCCGCTGCGAGCCTACACCGTCGCCCTGGGGTTGGCCGTGCGCGGCCTGGCCGATGCTTGAGATGGGCATATGATCCGCATTGATCTGCAGCGGCGAGTTGCACGGTACCGGTGGCTGGGTATCGGCCTCGGTCTTGCCCTGGCGTTCGCTGCTTTCGCTGGCGCGCTGTACACTCTCGACCGAAGAGTCCCATTGTATTCGTTCTGGAACCGCTCCTCTGCGGCGCTGCCCGCTCCGCCCGCGATTCCCGTGGCAATCGAGCCGACGCCTGCCATCGTTGCCGTGCCCCCGGTGACGATGGCGGTAGATCTGCCGGTGAGCATCCAGGCCGCCGGGGGACTGCTGGTGCTGGTGGCACAGATGACGAAATCGGTGGACGTGCGCGCGCTGACGATCGAGGCCAACGGCGTGTTCGTCATCGACGGGCAACTGGATGCCGCAGTGGAGTTGATACAGCTCCTGGAGTTGCTGCAGCCGCATGCGTCACAGTTGCGTGGAACGAAGTGGTCCGCCGAAGACAGTGACCAGGTACACGGCCGGATCACGGGCAAGTTGGTCTCACCTGCAGGTGGCGCGCAGGTGGCGCTGGTGGCGACTGAGGCCTTGCAGCTCTTTGCCGTGGTGGCGGGGCAGGCTGCCGGAAATGGCCTGCAGTCGGTGGTGATCACCTCGCCTCAAAGTACAGCGACTAGCGATGGCCTTTATGTGTATCAGGCTGATCTGACGGCGGTGGGATCAGTGGCGGCGGTGGCAAGCTTCGTGCAATCTCTTTTCGTGTACGATGCCCGGATCCGCATGGGCCGTCTTACCGTCGTCCGCAGCAAGGTTGCGGACCCCGTCAGCCATATCACCCTATCCCTCGACGCCGTCGTCAGGGAGTCCCCCTGAGGAGGGAGCCGATGAACCGGGCCATCTACCCAGGCAGTTTCGATCCCATCACGCTGGGGCATCTCAATATCATCGAGCGGGCCCTGGACATGTATGATGGGCTCATTGTTCTGCTTGCTGTCAATCCCGGCAAGAGTTCGTTGTTCACCGTTGAGGAAAACCTGGATATGGTGCGGGAGGTGACCTCCCGGTGGCCCCAGGTTGAGGTCGACACGACCACAGGGCTGCTGGTTGATTATGCACGCAAGCATGGCATCCGCCAGGCCGTGCGCGGGTTGCGCGCGGTAACCGACTTCGATGCCGAGTTCAGCATGGCACTGACGAACCGAAGCCTGTGGGAAGATTTCGATACCGTCTACTTGATGACGAGCGCTGAGTACATGTTTCTGCGATCCTCGACGGTGAAACAGATCGCCGAGCACGGTGGTGACGTCAGTCGTTTCGTGCCCCCCGTCGTCGAGACACGCCTGCGGGCGCGTTTCAACCATTGATCCATATGCGAGAGGTCCCATGTTCATAGACGAAGTCACAGTCTGGGTGAAATCGGGCGCCGGCGGCGACGGATGTATGAGTTTCCGTCGAGAGAAGTACATCCCCAATGGTGGCCCGGATGGCGGCAACGGAGGTGACGGTGGTGGGGTCATCCTGCGGGCCGATGTCAATCTGTCGACTCTGGTTGACTATCGGTACAAATCGCGCATCGCTGCTGTTCGTGGTGGTCACGGCAAGGGCAAGGACCTTACCGGCGCACGGGGCGAGGATGCCGTTCTGCGAGTGCCACCTGGAACGGTGGTGCGTGATGGAGAAACGGGCGAGTTCATTGCCGATCTCGTCAGGGCAGGGGATGAGTACGTCCTGCTGAAGGGCGGCAGGGGGGGCCGGGGTAACGCGCGCTTCGCTACGGCAACCCATCAGGCACCGCGTCGTGCCGATGCGGGTGGGCCGGCTGAGGAGCGTTCCGTTCGTTTCGAGCTGAAGTTGCTTGCCGATGTGGGCCTCGTGGGTTTCCCCAATGCCGGCAAGTCGACCTTGCTGTCACGCCTGTCAGCGGCCCATCCGAAAATCGCCGACTATCCCTTTACCACGTTGCAGCCCAATCTTGGAATCGTGCGGTTCGGCGATTACGACAGCTTTGTCCTGGCCGACTTGCCCGGTTTGATCGAAGGCGCTCACGAGGGCAAGGGGCTGGGGATTCGCTTCCTGAAGCATATCGAGCGGACCCGTGTGCTTCTGTTCACGCTCGAGTCTACCGACGAGTCACCCGAGAAGCAGTTTGAGGCGCTGCGCGACGAGTTGCGCCAATTCGAACCGGGCCTGCTGGAAAAGCCCTTCGCTGTCGCCTGGACCAAAGCCGACCTGCTCGGTCCCGATCCCGAGATACCGCCCGCACCGGCCGGCGCCGGTGACGCGCCCTGTTTCCTGATTTCCTCGGTCAGTGGCCACGGGCTGCGAGAACTACTGATCTGGCTCGGTCAGCGTGTCATCGAGGACCGTGCCGTGCGCGAACCGGATGGCATCGAGGATCGTGTCATCACCAGCCGGTCATGACTGGCACATGAGTGCCGTCGGGCTTGCGCCCTGCGCGCCGCTGGATATAGACGAGCAACTGGCCCTGCTGCAGCTGCGGCGATTGCCACGGGTCGGTGATGCCCGTTGCGCGGTGCTGCTGCACAAGTTCGGCTCAGCTCGTGCCGCCCTCGAGGCGCTGCGTGCCGATGGGGCAGCCCTCACCGGGGCCGATGAGAACTGGGCGACGGCTCAGTTGGCGCGTGCCACCGACCTTGGTGCTCAGTTTCTTGCCCTGCACGACGGTCGCTATCCGGCCCTGTTGCGGCAGATCCCTGATCCGCCGGCCTATCTGTTCGTGCGCGGTCGCATACCGTTGCTGCCGACGGCGGGCGTTGCCATCGTCGGTTCCCGCCGGTGTTCACCATACGGTCGGCATGTGGCGCGGCGTTTCGGTTACGATCTCGCCGCCCGCGGGATCACGGTCACCAGTGGTCTGGCCCTCGGGATCGACGCCGCCGCTCACGATGGTGCCCTCGAAGCAGGTGGTGGTACGATCGCTGTCCTCGGTTGCGGTGTGGATGTCGTCTACCCGACGGCCCATCGCGCCCTGTATGAACGCGTGCTCGCCACTGGCGCCATCCTCTCCGAACTCCCCATGGGTGCCAAACCGGAGGCAGGTTCCTTTCCCCGGCGCAATCGGATCATCAGTGGTCTCAGCCTCGGTGTGATCGTCGCCGAGGCACCGGAGCGCTCCGGCGCGCTGATCACGGCTCGCTGTGCAGCGGAACAGAATCGCGACGTCTTCGCCATACCTGGTGAAATCACAAATCGGAGTTGTGCTGGCGCCCTGTCTCTGTTGCGCGATGGCGCCTGCCTCGCCCGCAATGCTCAGGATATTCTCGACGAACTGTGGGCGCAGTTGCCGCCACACGTGCAGAGCGGCACCGCTGCACGGCCTGGTAGGACGGGCGAGAAAGCAACAGAAACTCCAGCCGTCGAAGGGGATTCGGCGCGGTTGCTGCAGTTGCTGGAGACGGGCGCCCGGCATGTCGATACGCTGACGCGCGCTAGCGGTCTGGCGCCGGCAGTCGTCATGCAGGCCATGCTGCGTCTGGAACTGGCGGGGGTTGTGCAGACCGACGCTGGTGGCGCCTACAGAATTGGCCGGTAACGCCGGGGTTCTATCCCGCGTCGGACGGAGTGATCTGCAGCAGATCGCTCTGGCCGACGGCCGAATCACCCGCAGGACCACATCCTGAGCACATCCCACACGCGCCGGCAACCTTCCGCACGAAGGGGCGCAGCGTCACCCACACGACCCACGTGCCACAGGCGCACGCCAGGACAATCGCCAGAACATCCTGCCAGTTTGCTGTCATCACCATTGCAGCCACGTGCCGAGTCGGTAGATGCCGAAGGCCGCGGCGTAGGCCAGGATGGTCATGTAGAAGAAGGAAAAAGCCGCCCACCCCCAGGACCTAGTTTCACGCTGAATCACGGCAAGGGTCGACATGCACTGCGCACACAGCGCGAAAAATACCATCACCGACAGGGCGACGGGAATGGTGAAGACTTTGGTGCCATCGGGGTGAACGGCCGCCTGCAACCCGCGCCGCATGTCCCCGGAATTTTCGTCATGCTCACCACCGAGGCTGTAGATCGTGCCCAGTGCCGAGATCACGATCTCGCGTGCCGGAAAAGAGGCGAGTGTCGCCATACCGATGCGCCAGTCCCAACCCAGAGGGCTGAACAGGGGCTGCACGAAATGCCCCGCCCTGCCCAGCAGACTCGCCTCCAGTTGGGCCGACGCCTCGACCCGCTCCAGTTCCTGCAGTCGCGCCGCCTGTTCGGCGGAGGGCAACGCCAGTGCACTGAGGCGCTCGCTGTCGAAGCTCTGGCCAACCAGATCTGCATGCGGGAAATAGGCCAGCGCCCACATGACGATCGTGGCGGCAAGGATGACGCTGCCGGCGCGCACGATGAAAGCGCGGCAACTTCCGTAAACCCGCAGCAGCACCGTTCGCGGTGTGGGCCAGTTGTAGGCTGGCAATTCCAGCAAAAAGGGGCTCGACGCGCCCCGTAGAATCGTGAAGCGCAGCAATAGCGCCACGGGCACTGCGATCACGGCGCCGACACTGTACATGGCAAGCAGCGTCAATCCCTGCAGACCGATCCAGCCACCCAGAATGGTTCGGTCGGGGATGAAGGCGGCGATGAACAACACGTAGACGGGCAGACGGGCGCTGCAACTCATCAGTGGCGCCACCAGGATCGTGACAAAGCGATCCCGCCGATCGGCGATCGTGCGCGCCGCCATGACGCCGGGGACTGCACAGGCGAAACTCGACAACAAGGGTATGAAAGACCGCCCGGAGAGGCCGAGGTTGCCGAGCAGTCGATCCATGAGAAGTGCGGCACGGGCCATGTAGCCACAGTCCTCGAGAATGGAAATCAGCAGAAACAGCAGGGCGATCTGGGGCAGGAAGACGAGTACGCCGCCGACGCCGGCAATGACCCCGTCAACGATCATACTGCGCAGCGCCCCAGGGGGCATGGCTGCAGAGACGCTGTTGCCCAGCAGCCCGAAGAATCCCTCGATCATGTCCATCACCGGCGCCGACCACGAATAGATCCCCTGGAAGAGCACCGCACTGACACCAATGAACACGACGAGGCCCACGAGGCGGTGCGTCAGTATGCGATCGACCAGATCGGAGCGACTGGAAGTGAGTGCATCACTCTGCTCTACCGTGCCATCGAGCATCTGCTGAACCCAGCGGTAGCGGGCATCAGACTCCATGGCTGACAAGGGCACCGACGTGTCGACGGCAGCCCGCATGTCCGTCAGGATGCTGGCCATGTCGCTGCCACGCGTAGCCACGAGACGCTCTTCTGCAGCACCTTCGATATCCACCAGCGCTCGCAGAGCTTCGGCGCTGGCGAGAGGAGGTGATCCGTTGCGCTGCGCCGTCAAGCGCACAAGGTGTTCCACTTGCGCCTGCAGGTCGGTGGGCAGAGCCGCCTTGGCCGGATTCTGTGCCGGCTTTGCCAGTACCCCGGCGAGGGCGACACGGAGTTCATCGATGCCCTGACGGCGCTGCGCACTGATGGGGATGACGGGCACACCCAACCGGTTGCCCAGGCGGATGGCGTCGATGCGGATGCCGCGTGCGGCGGCGACATCGGTCATGTTCAGGGCGATGACGACGGGACGTCCCGTCTCGAGAATCTGCGACACGAGGTAGAGGTTGCGACGCAGGTTACCGGCATCGACGATGGCGATGACGGCATCCACACGACCGGACTCGGTCTCGTTGAGCAGGACATCGACGGCGATCATTTCATCTGGTGAGGCGGCGGCAAGGCTGTACGTACCCGGCAAGTCAAAGAGTTCGGCCCGCGAACCATCTGGCAGGTTTACCGAGCCACTCTTGCGTTCGACAGTGACGCCGGGGTAGTTGCCGACACGTTGCGACATACCCGTGAGGACATTGAACAGGGTCGTCTTGCCCGTATTCGGGTTGCCGATCAGAGCGACCGTTCGCGTCGGTCGGCTGGTGCCAGTTGACAGCACAGGAATGTGGGTAAAGCTAGCGGTCTGCTGCGGTGACACGAATCGCAGCAGCATCGGCCCGGCGCAATGCGAGTCGATCTTCGCCGATCTGAATGACAAGGCGAGAACCGGTACGCAGAACCCGCAGGCGGACGCCGGGCAGCAACCCCAACTCGCGCAACCGACAGGAAAGCCGGTCGGCCCAGGGAACTTCGATGACGATGGCATCGCGTCCACGACGCCATTCGGACAGGGCACCCTCGGTAAGGCCTGGTGAATCAGGTCTCGACTCGGAAACTGGGCGCCGCCACGGCAGGAAGCTCATCATCAGCTGTCTCGATTGACTACGAGTTCTCAGGGCTCCCACGGCGATCTCGTCGTTGGGAGGACCCAAGAGAAGTTTGGCATACCAAACTATTGGTCGGCAAGGGCAAATATACAAGATCTGCATCGAGAATCAAATACAAACTTGACGGGTCTAAATAACTGATCTCAGGAGGGTTTAGGCCTTTTCTCTTGACCCCTGCAAAGCGTCATGGTATGTTGATCAACCATTAGTATGGTATGCCAAACTAATGGTGGACGCAATAGACAACAGTCAAATTCATCCTGTCGTCAAGGGACAAGGAAAGCCGTATGGTCAGAAGAATCAGGTTCCTCGTGGCAGCCCTGTGTGTCGCCTCTGGCAGCGGGCTCGCCGACAACGTCTTTGCCGCCGATCGGCCCGCGGTTCAGGGCGGCGTGTATGACAAGCCCTACCTCAAGCAGACCGTCGGTGGTACCGCCGTGGGCGGTTACATCGATCATGAACTGTTCTGGAACGACAAGGCGAAGACCTTCGATCAGCACCGTTTCATTCCCTTTCTCTTCAGCGAGGTGAGTGACAGAATTCACGTGGCCGCCGAGATCGAGTTCGAGCACGGTGGCAACCCCGGCGGGGATGGCGAGGTCAAGCTCGAGTTTGCCACTCTGGACATCGCCTTTCACGAGGCGGCAACTCTGCGGGCGGGCGTGATCCTGTCACCTCTGGGCCGTTTCAACCTGATCCACGACAGTCCCCTCAACGATCTCACGAACCGCCCGCTGATGGCGCGTGAAATCATACCGACAACCCTGAGTGAATCGGGCATGGGACTCTATGGCACGCTCTATCCAAGCGAATCGGCCGTCGCGGGATATGAGATCTACGTGGTCAACGGCTTCAACGAGGCGACCGCAATGCGCCTGCGGTCGGGCCGTGGCAGCCAGAGCAAGGACAACAATGAAGAGAAGTCCATTGTCGGGCGGGTCAACTACTCACCCGCACTCGGTCTGGACCTGGGTGGGTCCTTCCACGTGGGAGCCTATGACGATGCCGGTGAACAGACACTGTCGATTCTTGCCATCGACGGCGCCTGGAACCGCGGCCCCTTTGAAGTCCGAGGCGAGTACGCCATGGCGAGCATCGATGGTGCCATCGAGGACGAACGCTCCGGCTACTACGCGCAGGCCGGTTGGCACTTTCTGCCCGGGGTCCTCACTTTCCCTCATTCCATTCTGACGGCGACAGTGCGGTTGGATCACATCGATCTGGGTGCCAGCGATGAAACCCGCACAACCATCGGCCTCAATTTCCGCCCCATTGAGGAGACAGTGATCAAGCTCGACTACGAAGTCTATGACCAGGAGGATGCCAGCAACGGCCTCATCCTGTCCCTGGCCTCCTATTTCTGATGAGGCCTTTCTGCATCGGGCTGTTTCTTCTGGCGTCGACTGCTGCGGCGATCGCTGCAGAGCCGTCCGCAGATGAGATCGGTTCGGTGCAGGTGTACCTCACACCCGACGAGGCGCGGGACAAGGCTTTTCCGCAGGCGGTGCGCTTCGATACACAGGTGCTGGCCGTGCCGAAACACCTGCTGGAGGCGCCCACGGATCGTGGTATCAGGTCCTTTGCTGACGATTCGGTGGCCGTCTATATTGCCCGGGATTCGACGAATTCAGCAATCGGGTATGCCGTGATCGGCGAAGAGATCGGCAAGTATCGTCCCATCACGTTCCTTGTCGCCGTGGACCTGCAGATGCGGGTGTCCAGCGTTGCCATTCTCGTCTATCGCGAGAGTCGCGGCGCTGAGGTCCGTCGACAACGTTTCCTGCGCCAGTATCACGGCAAGGACGGCACCGATCCCATCCGCATCAATCGGGATATTATCAATATCACGGGTGCGACCCTCTCGGTTCGGGCGCTGAATGCGGGGGTGCGCAAGTCACTGCTTCTGCTCGAGGCGGTGCTCGATCGTCCCATCAAAGTGACTACCTCTCCGGAGCCCTGACGCGAGCCGATGCGCTATTTCACCAATCGATCCACACTGGCCCGCATGGATCTCAACACCAAGCTGATCATCACCTACTTCATGGTGTTCATGCTGGCGGCATCGGCCTTTGCCATATACATGTCGTGGGAGCGAACCCGACTCAGTGCCGCTGGTGCCTCTGCCTATTACCGGGGGGACGAAGCGCGCATGATGTTTCCCAAGGAACGCCTCGAACTGATCGAGACGACCCACTTTCACTTGTTCATCACACCTGTCATCATGCTCACCGTGGGCCACCTGTTTCTGCTCAGTGCCTGGAGCCGGCGGTGGAAGACGGCGGTGATCACCAGTGGCTTCGCCTACGCCGCCCTCGACGTGGCCAAGCCCTGGCTGGTGCGTTACGTGGCCCCGGAACTGGGTGTGCTGGCGACGATCAATTCCGCCCTGTTCGGCATGACCATGCTGCTGTGTATTCTCGTACCCCTCTACGAGATCTGGTTCCTTAAGGTGGACCTCACAACCCGGCGGCCCTGATGAACTGCTGGCAGATGCGAGCCGATACGGGCGGCACATTCACCGACTGTCTCGCCATCGATCCAGGTGGCAACCCGCACCGAGCCAAGGTCCTCAGCAGCAGCGCCCTGCGAGGACGCATCCTGTCCCGCACCACCGACAATACTGTGCAAATCGACGTTCCCTGGGTCGTGCCGACAGGTTTTCTGCGCGGTTACACGCTGCGTATTCTGGGCGCGGCGGGCGTACGGTTCGAGGCTCTTCGTGTGGCCGATTCCATCGGCACAGACCAGCTCACCATCGCGGGTCACCTGCCACCAGAGGCAGTTGCGGGCGCCACTTTCGAGGTCTCGGCCGGAGAAGAGGCACCGGTTCTGGCGGCGCGACTGATCACGGGCACCTTGTTGCATGATCCCCTGCCCCAGATGGAACTGCGACTGGCAACAACCCGCGGCACGAACGCACTGCTGGAGCGCAAGGGGGTGCCTACAGCGTTGTTCGTCACGCGCGGCTTCGGTGATCTGCTGCGCATCGGCGATCAGCGCCGCCCCGATCTGTTTGCCCTGCATGTGCGCAAGTCGAGACCTCTGACGCAGGATGTGGTGGAAGTAACGGAACGACTCGCGGCGGACGGGGCCATCCTCTGCCCGCTGTCGCTGGAAGGACTCGAAGATGTGGTCCGGAGCCTGCTGGCAAAGGGTGTGCAGGCCGCCGCCGTGGCTTTCATGCACAGCTACCGCAATCCGTGCCACGAAGAGCAGCTTGCCACCTTTCTCCGCGACATGGGTTTTGCCACGGTGGCCACATCGGCGTCGCTGGCGCCGCTGATCAAGATTCTGCCACGGGCACAGACCGCAGTGGTTGAGGCCTGTCTGGGACCGATCATCGACGGCTATCTCGGGCGTGTCGGCGCCTGCGTGACGGGCTCCATACACGCCATGACAAGTGCCGGTGGATTGGTCGAAGGCACTCGGTACCACGCCAAGGACAGTCTGCTGTCGGGTCCGGCGGGGGGGGTGGCCGGTGCCGCCGCCAGTGGGCGACGCAGTGGTGAGAGCCAGATCATCTCCT
>CALFPI010000143.1 GCA_937919035.1 uncultured Gemmatimonadaceae bacterium | reverse complement strand
TGAGGAATGCCGGACGCAAGGTGCGAAGTTTGTCGCGCAGGCGCGCCGCTTCCTCGAAGTTCTCCGCCTCGACAGCGACTGTCAGGTCGTATTCGAGTTGTTCCTTGGGCGACAGAGGTCGTTCCTTCTCGAGCTCTTCATACCAATCGCGCAGGAATGTGAGTTCAGGGAACTCCTCGTCCATCACGTCTCCGCCTTCGCCCTCCCACTCGCCGAGGAATTCCTCGATCCTGTCGATGCCCTTTTGCACATGACGGAGAGCTGCGGGATAGTCCTTGTTTTCGAGGACTTCCATGGCCCCCGCACGGGCCTGCATCATGACAGCGTGAGGGAAGTACTGCTCGAAGTACCATTTCACCTCGTCAGAATCTGCGTACTCCTGCACGAGATCAAAGATGGCCAGATTGTGGCCGGTGTCGTGTGTCACACCAGCGTAGTCCTCAAGGTAGAAAAGTGCCAGATACCGCTGATAGTACTGCCAGGCCTCCTGGAACAGGTCCTCGCAGGCATCCTCGTCAAGCTCGGCGCCGCCACTGCGGTTGATATCACTGCGGTTGATATCACTGCGGTTGATATCACTGCGGTTGATATCACCGCGGCCGACGTCGCTGCGCCTCGAGTCACCCCGGCTGGAGCTGCGCACTGGCAGGGCACTGCGATAGTGCTGCAACAAGGACTCAGCACCGTGGGGACGGTGGCCATCAGGCCGGCCCTCCACTGCCAGTTGCAGCATGCCCATATCTATCCGGATCTGGATCTTCTCCGTGCCGTCGCGAGCCGTAATCCGGCGCGCGATGAACTCATCCGGATCGAATGGCCAGGAGTTGAGCAGATCACCAATGTCGTATTTCATGGATTCCCAGGTGCCCGTCCGGAGTCATGTGCCGCGACGAGATCACTCATGAATATAGATGTCGCCACGACCTTTGCCACTAGCGACGGCTGACCTTGATGCTGCCCACGGCAACGCCAATAACCAGGGCGATCACGGCGCCGATGATCAGGGCATTGCGGATGACGTCGGCCCGCTCTTCAACGCGGATCGTGATGTCCTTTTCCTGGGCTTCGATACGTTCCGGGCCTTCATAACCGACGGCCTCGATGCGGACATCGTACTCACTGACGCCAATGCCTTCCGGTGGTGTCAAGGTGATATTGATCGGCTCTTTCTCGCCGGGCAGGATACGGTCGATCGTGTCAGGATCGGACGACCACGTCCAGTCGAGGGGTGGGGTCAGCACCAGATGGGCTCGTTCGACCTCCAGTGTTCCGGTATTGAGCAGATCGATACGTACCAGGACCTCTTCGCCGGTGCGGATCTCCTGGTAGCGATTGGCAATGATCGACTCCAGTGCTCCCCGCCCGCGCGGGATCAGCTCAAAGCGCTCCTTGTTCCCAGGAATTGTGTTGATCTCTTCGAGGGGAATCAGATTGCTGCCGTTCTGCCGGTGGAGTTCGCCGATGCGCGCAAAACCCGCCGTATCGGTGATGAACACGTAGAATTCGATCGTCTGATCAACGAATTTACGACTCAGTTTCTCCGGGATCTGCAACTCAAGGTTGAGCTGCTGCCGCGTGACATCGTCACTGAATTTTACCTGCGTCAGGCTGGCGTTGGTCCCTGGATCAACGAAGGAAGGCGTGATCTCCCGCGGCAGGTTGATCAGGGCCAGACGGAAGGTCTTTTCATCTTCGGCCAGACGTTCAAGGATGAGGTCATAACGAACGCGCGTATTGAGGTCGCCTTCCTGCGAGAACTGCACCGAATTGATCGTCGGCACGTCCTGAGTCGACTCACGTCGCAGGATGATGTAGTGATTTTCCTCACTCTCATCGACGTAGGTCATGGCGACGACAACGTCATCGTAGTCGTCAAGGAGTCGGAAAGTCAGTTGGACTGAGTCACCCAGAGCCAGGGCAGCAACGACCTGCTCGTATGGTTCGGCAATGAGCGTGCCGCCGGAATTTTCCAGTGCAACCCTCATGTTCTGCACTTCGAGCAGCGGTCGGATCTCCGCTTCGGCGCGATCCGGGTTGAGCGACATGGCCTGCATCAGCTGCGAAGAGTTCTGCAGCACGATGTCGACCTGGCGGCGTCCGTCGAGCGTCCGGTACTTACGTGCCTGACGGATCGTGATGTGTGTGGCATCACGCAGAAACTCAAGGCGCGTACGGTCGAGCTGATACTTGGCTTCGTTGTACTGACGTTCCGCCAGCATCAGATCCCGGCGCGCCTTATTGAGACGTTCGACCGTCTCGATCTTCTGCTCGTACAGATTCTGAATGGCGATGAAATCACTGCGTTTCGTTTCCATCTCCAGGTCACGCTTGTCGACGTTGAGCTGGGCCTGGCGCAGCTGGATATCGTAGAGGCGCTGTTCCTTTGTGCGCAGATCCTTGGCCACCGGACTCTGTTGGGCATTGAGTCGATCCACGGCAAGCAGCTGCACACCAAACTGCAGGATGATGAGAACGAGCAGTGACACTCGGCGCATGATGGTCCTCTTCATCGGCGGCTGATCCGGATGCTGGCGACGCCGATGCCGACGACGAGCAGGACGAGGATTCCAATCAGGATGACATTGCCAGCGATGTTCGAGCTGGCACCTACGTGGATTGTCAGATTTTTCTCCAGGGATTCAACGTTCTCGTTGCCCACCTGGCCCTGCGCTTCAACGCCCAGTTCGTAATTGCCTACAGCGATATCGGCGGGCGGCCTGGCAATAATATCCACCGGGATCCGCTCCTGGGGTTCCAGGCGCTTAATCAGGAGTGGGTCGACCTCCTCCTGCCATTGATAGGGCAGATCAAGGGCTGCCTTGATGTTCTGCACTATCACACTGCCACGGTTGAGGAACTCAACGCGGATGTGCAGCTCTTCGCCGACCTCGATCTCGCGGTAGGTATTGGAGACGAGAACCTCCAGTTTACCAATGCCCTTCGGGATCAATTCCAGCTTCACATAGTTGGCAACGAGTTCGGCAACCCGTTCCTCCGGGACAGGCGCATCGCCAAACTCAGATTGTAAAGCGTGCATCCCGGCGTATTCCCGAGGTTCGGTGACGAGAGCAAAAAAAGTCCTGGTGCGACCGACGAACTCGCGGTCGAGTTTTGCCGGAATCTGCAACTGCAAAGACAGGGTTGCCTTCGATTTATTCTCGTCGAATTTCACCTGGTTGACCTTGGCGCCATTGTCGACGAAGGAATGGTCGATCCGTCGGGGCAGGCCCACCACGGCGAGGCTGAAGCTGCGTTCCTCGTCGGACAGGCGCTCCACCGTCAGATCGAAGCGCACCGTCTGCTGTAGCTCACCGGTCTGGGAGAACTGCGCCGAATTGATACTCGGCAGTGTCTGCTCACCACCTTTGCGCAGAATAACGGGAATCCGCTCCTCCTCGATGTCGAGGTAGCTGAGGACCACTGAAACGCCATCCTCGTCCCGCAGCAGGCGGTATGTGAGGGTGCGACTCTCGCCGACATCGAGAGCGGCAATGCGGCTCTCGTACGGTTCGCCGACAACGGGACCGTTGCGGACAGAGACAAAGATGTTCTCCACACGTAACAGCGCCTGCAGGTCCTGCTCGGTCAAAGAAGGGTCAACAACGAGGGCATCACCGACATCGGACGCGTTGGTAAGGGTGATGTCAACCATGCTCTTACCGTCTTTGCTCTTGTACTTGCGAGCCTCACGCACGATGATACGTGTAGCGTTTTTCAGCAGATCGAGGGCGGTCTGCTCCAGCAGGATTTCGGCCTCTTCGAGTTGCAGCCGAGCCTCTTCATAACTGTTCTTGGTCGTGTTGAATGTCTGCAGGGCGACGAAGCCCGCCTCGTACAGGCCCTGGGTCGTCTCCAACTCATTGAGCGCCGTTGCCAGGCTCTCATGAGCCTGCTCCAGACGCCCCTGACGCTCCTGCAACTGCAGTCTGTCCAGTTGTTGCTGGCGTGTGCCGACGGCCTGACTCTGTCCCCAGAGGAGCCCGGTCGAACAGAGGATCAGGAGGCTGGCGATGCGCAGGAAGGTCATTCCAGATACCCCATGAGTCGCCGCAACTGGGCCTGGCGTGCGATGTAGGTCTCCTGGTTTCTGAACAGATTCTCCTGAGCAGAAAAGAACTGATCGCGAACCTGCTCGAGCTGAGCTTCGTTGCCCTGCCCCTCGTCGCGCAGGACCTGGGAGATCTCGAGTCGACGGCGGGCGATCACGACCCGCTGGTCCTGCAAGCCGAGTTTCTCCTGTTCTTCCAGCATTGATTGATAGGCTTGACGAACCTGGAGTTCAACGCCGGCGTGGAGGTCCCGTAGCTGTGCCTGCAATCGTCGCAGACGGGCGCGTTCGAGGGCTTCACGCCCAATGCGGGCACCACCTTCGAAGATGGGGATTCGCGCCTGTACCCTTGCTGACCAGGTGGCTTCGTCGGAGGCGCCCGGTTGCTCCTGTTCGCTGAGGGCCAGGCCTGTCTCCATGTTGACGCCCCACGTGCGACCTTCGCGATCCACCGATATGCCGGCGCGGCGGCGGCCGTCCTCCAGATTGGCGTCGACAGCCAGATCCGGGGCATACTCCCAGCCGATCTCACGCACGACGCGGCGTTGTTCGTTGAGCAACTGCTCACTCAGTCCGATCTTCACGTTGCGGGCGATGGCCACGCGCACCGCCTGCGTCTCGTCGACCTCAAAAGTGGCGAGCTTGCCATGCAACTGCAATTCAACGCCGATGGGCCGGCCGATGAGCCGCATCAGGTCCATCCTGTTGCGGAATTGTGAGCGCAGCAACGAGTTGATAGCCAGTTCTTCTTCGAGAACGTTCAACTCGGCGCTGAGCTTGTCCGCCTCCGAGGCGAGACGCTTGTCATAGCGGGCCTGCTGCCGGGCAAGGACTTCATCGAAAGCTGCCTTTGAAGCTCGCCGCAGGGCGATTTGCTCATTCTGCAGCAGAATGATGTGGAAGACTTCCCAGACGCGCGTCGTGATCTCGTAGACTTTGTCCTGGTAGTCGAAGACGGCATTGCGCAGATCACTGCGCAGGGCGATTTCGGCGGCTGCGTCAGGTCCGAACTCGAAGAGCCGCTGTTGCAGCAATAGTTCACTGGCCAGATTGTCCTGCGTCTCCCCGTGGCTCTCGGTGCGCAGGGCGTCATAGGAGGCGGTCAGCTGCACATTGGGCATGAGTCGTGAGCGCACGACGATGCGATCGCCGTTGACTTCCTCGATCCGCTCACGGGCCTGGAGCAACTCGCGATTGCGCGACATGGCCGCGTCGAGGCAGCGTTGTAGATCGAGGCTGTCCGCAGTGTTGTCCATGGTCGACTGAGCCGCTGACGGCGCGCTGGCAGCGCAGAGCAACACCGACATGAGGAGGCTGATACGCCTCGTAGCAGGCACCAAAGTCAGCAAAATCAATAGGTTCCGGTTATATGGGTGGGAACGCACAGGAAAACAAGCCGGGCCAGGCGGACCATGTCAAGACAACCGCTGCCGGTTGGACGCCCCGATCGGGTCGCCGCTGCCTCCCGCTGACGCGGGAACCCCGAATCCGGACCGCCATCAGGCCAATACCGCTTGACATGGGTCACCTTCGGCAAGCACCGTTACTGTACGAAGACCCCATGACCCCCTGGAGGCACCCGTGCTCGAGATCCTTGAGATGTCCAAGCACTACGGCGATGTGCACGCTGTCAACAATCTTTCCCTGACGATTCCACCTGGCGAGATCTTCACCATGCTGGGTGCCAACGGCGCCGGCAAGACCACGACCCTCATGGTGTCACTCGGCTTCACGGAACCCACGGCGGGCACGGTCAAGATCTGTGGGATCGATGTGACCAAGGATCCCCTCGAAGCGAAGAAGCATGTCGCCTACGTGTCAGAGAACGTCATGCTCTACGGCAACTTCACAGCCCGGCAGAATCTCGAATTCTTCACCAAGCTCGGTGGCCGCAAGAATGTCAGTGCCGCTGAGTATGAGAATGTTATGGACAGGGTGGGTCTGCAGCGGGACGCGTTCGAACGCCGTGTGAAGGGATTCTCCAAGGGCATGCGCCAGAAACTTGGCATCGCCATTGCCATCATGAAAGACGCCGAAGTCATCCTGCTCGATGAGCCTACGTCCGGTCTCGATCCCAAGTCCGGTGCCGAGTTTCTGAAGTTGCTGGAGGAACTGCGGGAAGAGAAGAAGGCGATCTGGATGACGACACATGATATCTTCCGCGCCAAGCAGATCGCAGACCGCGTGGGCATCATGGTCGCCGGAAATCTCGTCAAGATCTTTTCGCGTGATGAACTCAAACAGGCCGATCTCGAGTCCATCTACGTGGAATACGTGAGTCAGCCCGAGGTGCAGGCAGCGTAGCAATCTGCACTACCCTGTAGCGTAGCGTCACCTTTACGGTGCAATCGTTGGCCGATTGTGTCGTGATTTGCACACTTATCTCTTGCCGGTTGCCGCACGTGCGCCCCCGCGCTTTTCTCTAACAGTGGCTAAGCCTATATTCTATAGGTTGTTATCGCTGCGCCCAGCCGCCCTGGTTGGAGCCACATGGACATCACGATCGTTGGGGTTCGCTACCAAAACCATGGGTAAATCGCTCAGCGACGGACTGGCGCGGCTGCAGAACGAGAGCCGCATTCCAGCGACCACATGGCGTCAGTGGTGCAAACTTCTGGAGATGCACCCCGACGATGCAATCGATGTTTGGGAGGAGATCTGCCACCCCATCATGATTGCCAATCGCAAGGTGCCGGAGATCCCCTACATCCTGCAACTGCGGTCCGGTCGTCCGGAACTCGACATCTATGAGTTCAAGGACGAGTGTGCCAAGGTTCTCCATTTCATCACGTTCCTGTTCAACCTTGATGATGATCGCCTGACGAAGGGCAAGATCAAGAGTGCGCTGCTCAAGTTGTACAAGGGCGTGTCCTCCCGTGTGCCTCCCGCATCTCGTCAGGGCGCATTCATTGAACGCTACGTGGCGGACGCCTGTGCACTCGTCATTATCGCCAAGGTTGTGAAAGGGGAGAGCATCACTCTGGCCGGCGTGCTCAAGCCTGTTGTGGAGGGCAAGGCGACCATTCCACAGGTGGCCCGACTCGCCCTCAAGGCCGTCGGTGATTCTCCCTATGCTGACGCGGTTCGAGAGTTCCTGCTGGACCCCTTCATTGATCCAACGGCACCTGCTGCCACTATCAAGAGCACTGCTGCCGTTGTCGACGACGACGATGATGATGTCGACGATGATGATGTCGACGACGATGATGGTGTCGACGACGATGATGGTGTCGACGACGATGACGATGATGATGGTGACGATGATGCGCCAATCGATGTAGTTCTGCTGAAGTTCAAGACTGCACTGCACGCCATATACGAGGCGGAATCAGGCGTACTGATTCACTCAACGTCTGAGGATGAGAACGACGATCTCAATGACGACGAAGTCGATGACGACGACGATGATGCCGCTCGCGACCAGCGTCTGAAGGTCACGGCCGTTTTCGACCCCATGCGGGCCGCTATTCCGTCGATGGAGGAAGCGCAGAACATCGCCCGTCGACTGGAAACCGCACGCAACGCCGGTAAGAATCGACCAACTCTGTCAGCCAGGTCTGCCCCTGCTGCTGCTCCCAGCGCTGGTGGCGGTGGCGGTGGCGGTGGCGGTGGCGGTGGTGCCGCCAGGGCCATCAAGGCCGGCGGCGCAGCCGGAGCAGGGGATGGAGGTGCGGCCGCGGAGGAGGGGGCACAGACGCCCGGTCCACGAAAAGACGGAAAGAAATCAGATCGTCTCGACATGTCGAAGGCAGGGCACGTCGATGTCAAGCCTACCGACTTCGTCGATGTTGCCGATGTCAGCTTTCCTGAGTTCAGCGACAGGGTCCAGCAGATCTGTCGGCAGTTGGCGACGGTGGAGAAGCTCGATCGGGTCGTCTGGAGTTTGTTCATCGATCCGGCGGCCTCGTTGAAGGATGTGCAGGCGCTGACAAGAATGCTGGCCAAGGAGAACACGGATACCTTCAAGGCCTACGGCGCCATCCGTATGACTGCCCAGTTCCTGCCCTTGAAAAATCTCCTCTCGATCCCGGAAAAGGTTCTGCAAAAGGACCGCAATTTCATGCTCGAGGTGACGCAGTTGCTCAATACGGTGAACAACTCGAAGCGTCAGCTGCAACCCGAAGCGCGCCAGTTGGCGCCCCTGGGGAAGGTGCTCGATCATGCCGCCGGCGCCATGGTGCGCCTGGAGGCGTTGCGCGTCAATACGATGATGGGTGAAGACCACGCCGAGGAGTATTCGCGCGAGGCGACGACCGTTTACTACGAGGGAGCGCTGCGACAGATCACCGACCTCACGGACCGTGACATTTTGACCCAGTGCCGGGCGGCTGCCGATGCAGATACCGTGGTTCTTTTGGGCTCCTTCTCCGCAGCCAAGCATGTCGAGCACATCCACAGCCACAGTCGGGAATACGCCAAGGGCTTCGTTGATGCCGGCCATGCCGATTCGGTGGAGTCACTCAAGGCGCATTTCGCGGAGCAGCCCCTTGTTTTCGACGGGGCCGAGGCCAAAAGCGAATCCACCGAGGTCCCACCCGAGCTTCTCAAGCCAAGCGAACTGGGTGAGGTTTTTGACACCGTTGCTGCGTATGTATGCAGCCAGGCATGGGCGGCAATGGAGGAGGTGCACGCCCCGGAAAGCGTGTTGTCGGAGATCATCTCCAGCCTGCGCGAACTGATGGTCAGTTGCTTCAAGTTTCAACCTGAGCGCAAACGACACCAGGACAACCCTCGCCTGGCCCTGTCCGTCATCAGCCTCGACAGGCTGTCGGGCAACGCCAACCTGAAGGATCTGTTCGTCAAGGTCGGTGCGGATGGCCAGGTGCACTATGTTGAGGACTTCGAGGACGGCAGTTGGGTCGATCTGTTTCAGTTGCGTGAGTATACACCGGCGCGACTGGCGACGGCGGCAAAGAAGAAAGCCACCGAGGAGGATACCGAGATGCTGCAGACGGGGCGGAAGTATCTGTTCTCCGTGGGGCGCGCCAAGCGCCTGTTCGGCGATTCCGAAGCGGCGGTGATCAACGGCTGTTTCCGCGGCGATGATGGCGAGACGAAAGTCTTCCCAGCGTTCTGAAGCCCTGCCATCGCTGAAGTATTTCACGATCTGAACACGCTGGAAGGAAACACATCCTCATGTCCTCTGAGACCGGATTCGCTGTTGTTGGCCTGGGAATGGGCAAGCATCACTGCAAAGCCATTCACAAAGCCCCGAATGCAAGACTCGTCGCTGTGTGTGATGTGGATGAGGAACGCCTGCGGCCGACGGCTGAGGAGTTTGGTTGTGAAGCCTACACCGATCTGGCCCAGATGCTGGCCAATGACGACATCGACGTCGTCAATATCGCCACACCCTCCGGCTCCCATACGGAAATCGGCCTGCAGGTGGTCGCCGCCGGAAAACATATGATTGTCGAGAAGCCGGCAGATATCACCACGGCACGCATCGATGAACTGATTGCTGCTGTCGACAAGGCCGGCATCAAAGCGGCAGGGATCTTTCAGTCGCGCCTGGATCCACTGAACATGGAGATCCGCAACGCCGTACAGGGCGGTCAGTTGGGGCGCCTGATCGGCGTCCACGGCCACCTGCCATGGTATCGCAAGCAGTCCTACTATGACGGCCCCCACGGTTCGTGGAAAGGGACCTGGGGGATGGACGGCGGTGGATCACTGATGAACCAGGGGGTGCACACCGTCGATCTGTTGCAGTGGATTTCGGGGCGTGTCGTCTCCGTGATGGGCATGTTTGGCGTCTTCGGCCATGAGATCGAGGCGGAGGACCAGTCTGTTGCCCTGCTGCGTTTCGAGTCAGGGGCGTTGGGTACACTGTACACGACAACCTGCGCCTATCCGGGGCATGATCAACGGATCACGATCTACGGCAGTGAAGGTTCGCTGGTGAAGCGCGAGGGGGCTTTGGAAAGCTGGAAACTGCTGGCTGACGAGGGTGGCAGGCAGGAGGCGGAAATGCTCGGTCGCTTCGGCGAGAAGGTGAACAAGAGCAGCGGCTCCGCTGACCCGATGGCGGTCAGTTTCGACGGCCATACACAGATCATCATGGACATGGTCGAAGCCGTACAACAGGACCGCGAGCCCATGATCACGTTGCATAGCGCCAGGCACGCCGTCGAGATCATCAATGCCGTCTTTGAGTCCGGACGCAGCGGCCGCGAAATCAAGCTTTCGGGGAAATAAAAATGACGGTACACAAGTTCACACCTTCACTCTACCACAACACCCTGGGATGGCACGATGCCGTGCTGGAGATCGACCCGGGGGACACGGTGGTGACAACCACGGTGGACGCGCGCGGTCAGGACCACACGGGGAAGCGGGTCACCCGGCGCGGCAATCCACAGACAGGCCCGTTCTTCATCCGCGGCGCAGAGGCCGGAGATGCCCTGGTTGTTCATCTGGATGAACTGAAACCGAATCGATCCTGGGGATTCACCGCCTGCGCTGTGGCGCCAAACGTCCTCGATCCAGGCTACCGATCGGCATTCACGGATGATCTCAGCGACTGCCCAACCTTCGACGGGGCGCCGTTTTTTCGCTGGGCAGTGGATGTGGCAGCGGGCACGACACACCTGATCGAGCCGGAACGCCCCCTGTCCAGGCTCAAGCTGCCACTGGACCCGATGGTGGGCTGTTTCGGCGTGGCACCCGCCGGCGGTCAGGCGATTTCGACCTCGACATCGTCGCATCATGGTGGCAACATGGACTACCGCGGCTTTCGCCAGGGGACGACGGTGTATTTCCCGGTGTCAGCGCCGGGGGCACTGTTTCACATCGGCGATGGTCACGCGGTGCAGGGCGACGGCGAGATCGTCGGTACCGGCGTCGAAGTCTCTTTTGACGTGCGTTTCACAGTGGACCTCATCAAGGGATCCTCGGCTCTCTGGCCCCGTGCACAGGATGACACCTGGCTGATGACGGTGGGCAATGCCCGGCCCCTCGACCAGTGCGTGCAACACGCCACCACGGAGATGCTGAACTGGTTGCAGGCCGATTTTGGACTCGAGGCGCGAACGGCGCACCAACTGCTGGGACAAGCCGTGGCGTACGACGTGGGGAACGTCTTCGACCCGGCCTACACCATGGTATGCAAGGTGCGCCGGGCGCACGTCGAAGCCCTGCGCTGAGAGCAGCGTTGGAGCACGACGCCAAAGCCACACAGTGCCTGCGTGGCCGCTGCAACCTGGCAACTGTCAGGTGATGAGGTCCCGCTCTTCAAGAAGCTTCAGGATGGCGTCGACACACTGGTGCACAGGCCATTCATGTGTGGGCAGCACGAGATCTGCGTCATCGGGCACCTCGTAGGGTGAACTGACCCCAGGGAAGTTGGCGATGTCGCCACGATCCGCCCGTTCATACTGACCGCCACTATGGCGCTCACGGCACACGTCGACCGGCGCCGACAGGTAGACCACAAGGAAGCGATCCTCGCCGACGACCTGGGCCGCCTTGCGCCGCACGAGTTGGCTTGGCGCGACAAAGGCACCGATACAGATCAGCCCGGCATCATTGATCACACGTGCAATTTCGGCGCTGCGGCGCAGGTTCTCGGATCGATCCTCGGCGGTGAATCCCAGATCCCGGCTGATGCCCTGTCGCATATTCTGCCCATCCAGCACGGTCGCTGCTCTGCCCGACTCGAACAAGCGCCGCTCAAGCGCGTAGGCGATGGAAGTCTTGCCGGCCCCGGCCAGCCCGGTCAACAGAATCGTCGCAGCGTGCTGACCGTAGCGCGCCTGGCGCTCTTCGGCGGTCACCTTGCTCAGTTCCGTGTGCAGGCTCGCCGCCTGCGGTTCGTCATCCCAGTGGTCGCGTCGATCCTGGCCTGTCGTGCGATCGACGATCATCCCAGCTGCCATCGTCGCATTCGTGATCCGATCGACGATGATGAAGGCCCCCGTCGTGCGATTGCGTCGATAGCTGTCAAAGCAGACGGGTTCGCTGAGCGCCACGGCACAGCGGCCGATCTCATTGAGTTGCAGTGTTGGCGCATCCTTGCGATGCAGGCTGTTTACGTCGACCTGATAGCGCAGTGTGCTGATGCTGCCGGTGACACTCTTTGCCGCCTGCTTGAACAGGTATGTCTTGCCGGGGACCATCGGCTCGTCGTGCATCCACACGAGCATGGCTTCGAATTTCTGTTCCAGCCGTGGGGTGTTGCCCGGGCGCACGATCATGTCGCCCCGACTGATGTCAATCTCATCTTCCAGCGTCAGGGTTACCGACTGTGAGGCATAGGCTTCCTGCAATTCGCCGTCAAAGGTGACAATCGATTTTACACGGCTCGTTCGCCGCGATGGCAGGGCCATGATTTCATCACCACGGCGGATGATGCCGGAGCCAACGGTGCCACAGAAACCACGAAAGTCGAGGCTCGGCCGATTCACATACTGCACCGGGAAGCGCAAGTCCTCGAGATTGCGGTCGGAGCCGATGTAGACGGTGTCGAGGAAGGTCATCAGTGTTGATCCACCGTACCATGGCATGTTGTCGCTCGCATCGACAATGTTGTCGCCGTGGAGGGCGGAGATCGGCATGAAATGCAGGTCGGGAAGGTCGAGGCGCGCGGCGAAACTCTTGAACTCGCTGCGGATTCGCTCAAAGACCTGCTCATCGAAACCGACCAGGTCCATCTTGTTGACGGCGACGAGTACGTGCTTGATGCCCAGAAGCGAGACGATGAAACTGTGCCGTCGTGTCTGCGTGACAACACCGTGGCGGGCGTCGACGAGAATGATCGCCAGGTCTGAGGTGGATGCCCCCGTCGCCATGTTGCGCGTGTACTGCTCGTGTCCAGGCGTATCGGCAATGATGAATTTGCGCCGTGCCGTAGAGAAATAGCGGTAGGCGACATCGATGGTGATGCCCTGCTCGCGCTCCGCCTTGAGGCCATCGGTGAACAGCGCCGGGTCGAAGCCACCCCCTGTGGTCCCCACGGTTCTGGAGTCCTGTTCAAGTGTTTTCAGGGTATCTTCGTAGATCAGCTTGGCATCGTAAAACAGACGCCCGATGAGCGTGCTTTTGCCGTCATCGACACTGCCACAGGTC